>CAITSL010000056.1 GCA_903895055.1 uncultured bacterium | reverse complement strand
TTTCTTGGAAATTATCTTTTGAATGAATCCCTGTTGGGCCGGTAGCTGCTCTTTCAAGATTAATTTTTTCTTCGTATATTCTTGGTTTATTTATATGGCTTGATTCTCCGTGTCTTAATTTACCAAAAACTCCACTTATCCATTTTTCAGAACGTTCGATGAATCCTTCTCCTCCTTGTGACATCTGGTTTCCAGCTACCCCGATTTCTTCTTTTAATTTATGTATGCCTTCTCCGATTGATTTCCACCAACCTAATTCTTCTCCGACATACCTCAAAACATAACCGGCAGTAGCGGCTCCAGCTCCAATCATCACTCCCTTTATCATTTTATCTTTAAGAAATATTTTTTGCGCTTCAGAAATTTTTTCAGATTTATAAGAAAGAAAGTTTTCTAATCTAGCATCCACATCTTTTCGAGTTGTTTCCTCAAGTAAAGATGAAGCAACAAGCGCATTGTTCAAATTATTTATCAAATTGAACTGATTAATTAACGCAAACTTAGCATCTCCAAAGTTTACCAATCCATTTTCGATTTTATCTTGAGTATAATCGATTCTTCTTTTTAGTTGGTCTTTATATTGATCTCTTTTTTCTGAGGTTGGAGCATTTTCTACCGCCATTACCATTTCATTCATCCTTTTCGCTAAATTTTCCGCGTCCACAATATTTTTTGCTTCTGCGCTCTTATCTTTTTCTCCATGTCTTGCCATTTTTTGTCTTTCTTTTAAAGTTTCTTGTCCGCGCAGTCTTCCCCGGAGTCCACCGATGGTTCCTCCAATCACAGGAGCTGCAAGAAAAGTGGAAACTGAAGCGGCTGCAGCTCCGATGGAAGCAGAACCTATCGCTATTTTAGTGCCGGCTCTTACGAGAAAGCCCCCGGCAAACAATAATTTATTTGTAAGATTTTTTCCACCAGTTATTGTTTGTAAGGAATTTAATGCTGTCTTTAGATATTCTTTTCCTCCCCCATCGCGAGTTAATTGGGCAAATTCCTTTTCAACTTCCGGATGAGTATTTAGAAGTTGGTCTAACTGCAAAGTATTATCAAGTTGGAGCATTTCAAGCATCGCGCTTCCCTTATCAGCGGTTTGTTCTCTTTTTTCTTTTATTTTTAGAATTTCATTTCGGGATTTTTCATATTGGGCTTTTATTCTCTCATATTCTCTCTTATGTCCAAAAACAAAAGCTTTACCTTCTTGTCCCCATTCATAAGGGATTTGGCGGAATTCATTTGCTACTTCAACGAATTTCGACATCGTCTTTTCTTCTTCCTCGGTAGGATTTTCAATATTATTTAGTTCTTCAAAAAAAATTAGTGGCTGGCCCTTTGGATCTATCCAAACTCTCCTGTCTTTATTCATTTCTACCAACTGATTTAAATTTTCTTCTACCATTTTTTTACCATCTTCACTCATAAATAATTTTGCAAAGGCTTCGCTTTCAAGGTTTTTCAAAATAATTTCTTTTTTGAAATTTTCCTTTACATTTGTTTGGATATTTTTAAAGCTGTTCATCATTTTTGCAACCATTCCAGCCGATTCATCGTGCACCATCTTTGCCCTTAGTTCTTCCGAATATTGTGTTTTTGCGTCGGATTTTACCACATCAACGATTCTTTGTTTTAATCCTTGAAGCACAAAAAGTTTCTGATCTTCATTCAGATTTTCAAATAGGGGTGGCAAGATGTCTTCTATCAATAAAGAATCTATAAAATATTTTATTTCTTGTTCTTTTTCCGATTTTGGTTCAATTCTTGGATTTGGTTCGACAGTAAATTCAACGGTATCTCCTGCTTTATAACCCTCTTCCGGCTTTGCGGGTTCAGGCTCTGGTTTTGCCGGCTCCGGCGCAGGTTCTGGCTTTTTTACTGATGCATTTTTTTTAGCCAACAAAGCATCAGCTTTTTTTGTTGCTTCTTCCAGAATTCGGAGCTTTTCTTGTTCTGCTTTTTCTAGTTCCTCCATGGTTTTTTGTTTTGGTTCTTGGTCCATAAAATAATTTTTTATTAATAATTATCTATTTTTCTAAATTTTTCAATTTAGTTTCATATTT
>CAITSL010000055.1 GCA_903895055.1 uncultured bacterium | reverse complement strand
TTAGGCGGAAATTATAAAACATTATGAAGAATTTTAAAAAAGGTTTTACTTTAATTGAAATTTTAGTTGTGATCGGAATCATCGCTATCTTGGCGGCCATCGTCATCATCGCGATTAATCCAGCCAAGCAATTCGCTCAAGCCCGAAATACCCAACGCGAAGCGAATGTGAATGCCATTTTAAACGCTATCGGCCAAAGAACGGCGGACAATAAGGGCATTTTCGATGGAACTTTTACCATTAGCGGTACTACTTATACATGTGGGGTTTTGCCTACTACCGCTACCGCTATCACTGCCAACGTGCCTAGTACAGCTACTCCAGGAGATCTCGGTTGCCTGGTGCCAACTTATATTCCCGCTATGCCCACCGAACCTTCGGGCATTTCGGCCAGCCAATACACTGTTCAGGTTTTGACTACTGGTCGAACTCAAGTCTGCGCCCCACAAGCCGCAGCGGAAACAACGATTCCCGATACCGCGACAATTTGCGTCACCCGCTAAATAAAATAAAAAAGCCGCCCAGCATTGCCTGTAACGGATTTTAAAAAGATTTTAATTTAATTAAGTCTTATCTTCTCTTTCTTCTCCAAGAAAGAGGTTTTTCTTTAATCATGATATCTCCAACCTTTGTTGGATGATCGTCATTGGAAACTCTTTTTTTGAGTTTCATACAGAGTTTTCCTAAAAGACCTTCCGTATCAAGATGAATTTTTCCTGCCAATTCCTCTAAAGAGGAATACATGCTAATACAGGTTTGGGGCACACCCGTTATTTTACTTAGGGCTTCTTTTACCCTTTTTTCGTATCTTTTTTTCATGTTTAGTTTTATTAAAGTGAGCACAAAAGACTCAAAAAATCTTCTCTGTTCACCTAATAAAAGCTATTGTCAAAAAACTGCTACTCTCCGTACAATACCATAACTAGTTAAAAAATCAAGAGCTCAAAGCGTGGGACAATGTTTGAATAAGTATTTTGGGGAAATAAAAAAGCTTCACAAAATAAAATAAGCGAAGCTTTAATCGTGTTTCTTTTTCTGTAAAAAAGAACTTTCGTGCCAATGAGAGGATTCGGACCCCCTAAGGCTTATTATTTCACCGTCCTTGTTTTCTGCAAACAAATGCAGGTTCAGTGGCTCCAATTATTAAGACGATGCAAAATGAATTTTATTACATAAAAATTATCAATTTAGGTTCGAACTTCAGTCTAGTAAGATCTTTAGTCAAAAAAATCTCCCCTAGGGGAGATTTTTTTGATAAATAACTTTTTATTGTCCTTTCATTTCAGAGCTAGAATTTGCAGAATCCGAAACACCGGTTGGAGCCTTGCATGTTTTTGCTGCTGTCCTGAAGGTGGACCAAGCAACATTTCGACTGGCAATCCAGGTTTTATTTGCCGACAGGGTAGACTTTTTAAAATCAGCCCAGGAAACTTTAACTCCAGCTTGTACTTCTTTTGTAGTTGTGTTTGAATATGCACCAGATAATTCATTGGCGCGAGTGGCATAGGCGGCACTTACGGCACTATTGTAAGTGGTGAATTCTGTAGCAATTGTGGCTTCCCGAGTAGCGACCGCTGTCCTTACGCATGCAATCTTATCACTCGTAGTAGTATTTTGAGCTAGGGCAGGAATTACTATTGCGAAACTTAAAGCAATTATAAAAACACCTATAACTTTTTTTATCATAATTTTTTTTAAATTAAATTTTTAATTGTTCGACCTTATAATAAATATAATAACATAAAAAATATGAAAAATTATACGAGTACTTGTTTTTTAAGTATTTTTTGATACTATAATATTAGTTCTTTGTTTTAATTAAATACATTCCGGGGTAGCTCAGCGGTAGAGCGGTCGCCTGTGTCGGATGTTTGTGGTATAATCTACTTATGTATACCAAAAAGAAACGAGTAGAAACTAGAACATATGCCGACCGTAGAGAATATATGGTTATGGCTGTCACTCGAAGAAGAAAAAAACTTCGTGAAATGGCCAGAGACTATAAAGGCGGTTCATGTATGATATGTGGTTATAATAAATGCCAGAGATCATTAAGCTTCCATCATGTTAATCCAAAAGAAAAAGATTTTGATCTTTCTTCAAGAGGACTAACAAGATCTTGGGAGCGTATCAAAAAAGAAATTGATAAATGTGTTCTCCTGTGTGCAAATTGCCATATGGAAGTACATGACGGTATTACGCAGCTTCCTAAGAAAACTTAGGTTGAAAAACAAGGTGAATTCGGGGAAGCCCTTATGGGGTAATCCCGAGCCAATCCTTTGTTGAGATTTTGGAAGGCATTGCCTTGCCAAAGCTTTAGCGAAGGCAGGTGTAGAGACTATCTCTTCGGAGAGTAGTCCCGACGCGTATGTCGGGACGAAGCGCCTTGCTCCTAAATTCATAAATTTCTATGAACATGGAGATGATATAGTCCACACTTCTAGCAATAGGAGATAAAGTGTAAGCGATTGGTCGTAGGTTCGATCCCTACCCCCGGAGCATTTTTAAAAAGCACCTGACATTTTGGTATTTTTTAAAAATTAAAAATTGGGTCCACTTTGGGCCCATAGCTCATCTGTAGCGCCTCGTAGGAGCAATAGATAAGTCAATGTGCTCAATGTAATGTAATGAGTAATAAGGGCCCATAGCTCATCTGGTAGAGCGCCTCATTTGCAATGAGGAGGTAAGCGGTCCGAGTCCGCTTGGGTCCACCAAAAGAGACTTCGTCGGCAGTGAGCGAAAAATTCGAGCACGCCAAAGGCGTGCGAGGTTGTGAAAAAATTAAATTCGCCCTGCGGGCATAAATGAATTCGGTGGGTGGGCAAAATGAGATTGATATGGATTTGTCACGCAATTTTAGGTTCGTTCCAATTTTTTTGAAATAGTCACGAATTTCAAAAAAATTGTCGCTTGAAATCAATTGCGTGGCTTTTTTTATATCTAAAATCCATTCCCGCAAAGGTTCGACCCAATTATTTCTCTCCACTCGGGCAGAGTCCATTTTATGAGCGAGAGACACTTTTTGTTTTAATAATTCATTTTTCTTCACTAGATAATTTTCTTTTGGAATATCGCCATCTAAATACATTGTGATTAAATTATCTAGTTTTTTCTGCGTCTCTCGCTCATTGTCTTTAATCTGCCCGACATAGCTTCCCGACGAAATTTTTACTTCTTTTTCCCATTGGTCAGTTTTTTCTTCCATAAACTTAATCCATTCGTCGGGAAGCATAATCTTTTGAAGCTGTTCCCTTAATTGAAAAATCATTTTGTCTTCTCGCAAATATCCTTGAGAACAATTTTCCTTTTTCTTTGTGCAACGATAATAACGATAACGCTCACCACTATTTCCTGTCGCCCATTGAGCAGTTATCATACTTCCGCATTCACCACAACGAAATAATCCGGTAAAAGGAAAATTGTGTCCGACTTTTGTTTTGCGAGGTCTTGATTTTTCTTTCAATCTTTTCTGCACAGCTTCAAATAAACTTATGGAAATAATTGGCGCAAAGCTTCCTTGAAACCATTCGTCATGATGTTTTACCAACCCGATATATGCCTTGTTGGTAAGCAACTCGTAAATGGAAGCTTTGCCAAGTGGCGTTCCGCTTTTCGTGATGACACCATATTCCGCCAAAAAGTGTGAGAGAGTTCTAAAAGTGTGTTTGCCCGTGGCATATTCTTCAAAAGCTTTAACAATAATTTTTGATAACACTGGATCAGGTTCGATATTTCTCGTTTTCGGATTATTGATATAGCCACGGGGTCCTTTGGTAAGCCATTCGCCACGTCTCACTTTTTGGCGGATTCCTCGCTCAACATTTTGCTTAAGATTGTCAGAATAATATTTGGATTGTCCGAACGCCACTTGAAGCATAAACAGTCCTTGCGGGGTCGGTTCAAACCAAAATGTCGGAAAGCGTAAAGAAACTATTTTGGTCGTGTCTACTCCGTAAATGATACGCCCGCCATCAACACTATTGCGAGCAAGTCTGTCGGGATGCCATGCTAAAATTCCCACTCCTTCCATTTGCTCAATGCGGGACATCATTTCGTTAAATTTTTCACGACCCGGTTTCTTTGCGCTTTTCGACTCTTGAAATTCACAAATA
>CAITSL010000054.1 GCA_903895055.1 uncultured bacterium | reverse complement strand
ATGCTGGTGTTTTTATTGTCCCCCGGACAAGGGGGATTTAGGGGGTTGTATTTTAAAAAATTCAAAACCCTCACCCTCCCCTCCCTTGTCAGGGCGAGGGGAAATGTACTTGCATTTTTTAATTTCACCACATATTTAAAATTCTGCAACACGATTTTGTTTGGACTAGCATTTTCAATGCTGTTTTTAAAATTTGACTTTTTTTTGTAGTTTGCTAGTATGGTTCGAGGCTCGTGTAGAGCCTTGTTTTAATATTAATATGACCAGATCAATCAAAAAAGGAATAAATGTGGACGAAAAGCTACTCAAAAAGATAGCTGGCAAAAATCCGTTGCAGACTCCCATGATCAAGACTTGGAAAAGGGCCTGTCAGATAGCGCCGGAAATGGTTGGTTTTACTTTTGGTGTTCACAACGGCAAAACTCATGTGGAAGTACTTGTGACCGAAGACATGGTGGGGCACAGGCTTGGAGAATTTTCTCAAACCAGGAAATTTATCAAACACGGAGGTAAAATGCAGAAAGAACTTGAGCAAAAGAAAAAAGAAGCTGAGATTACTCAAGCTAAATCTGCCACAGCTGCTGCGGCCGATGCAAAAGGTGCCAAATAATTTTTATGAAAGCATTTTTAAAAAATTACAGACAGTCCCCTAGGAAAGTTCGCTTAGTAGCGAATCTCATCAAAGGGAAAAACACGAAAGAAGCTATCGCAGAGCTTGATTTTTTACCGAAGCGGGCAGGTTTTCCAATCAAAAAACTTTTACTTTCGGCCATAGCCAATGCGAAAAATATGGGGATAGAAAAAGACAATTTATTTATTAAAGAACTCCGAGTGGATAAAGGAATCGTGATGAAGCGGATGATGCCAGCTGCGATGGGTTCGGGGCACAGGATCAACAAGCGCACCAGCCACATTACACTTGTACTTGCTGAAAAAATTGTAGAAGTAAAAAATACTAAAATAAAAAAGGGAAAGAAAGTTAGTATAAAAGACAAAGTAGTGTTGAAAATTAAGAAAAAGAAATAATATGTCAAAAATAGTTCACCCATATGCACATAGATTAATAATTTTAAGAGACTGGAAATCTCGCTGGTTTGCTGATCCTAAAAAATATTGTCTTTATCTTAAAGGAGATGTCCTTTTGCGTGAATATTTAGAAAAAAAGTTGCGAGGCATGTATGTTTCTTCCATTGAAATTGAAAGAAGCGAAAAAATGACTCGTTTTATAATAAAAACCTCTCGCCCAGGGCTCATTATTGGCCGAAACGGGGAAGGGGCAACAAAACTCAAAGAAGATATTTTAAAGAAAATGGAAAAATTAGGCTTAAAGAAGCCTGAAGATTTTAAACTTGAAATTTTTGAAATAGGAAATCCAGAAGCCGATGCTGCTATCGTCGCTTATATGATTGCTGAAGGGCTCGAGAAACGCATGCCATATCGCCGAGTAATAAAACAAATAATAGAGAAAGTGATGTCTGCTCGTGGCGTAGAAGGAGCAAGAGTCCTTCTCTCTGGGCGCCTTGGGGGCGCTGAAATTGCTCGATCGGAAGAATTGAAACGAGGGAGTATTCCACTTCAAACTTTCCGAGCGGACATTGATTTTAAGAGAGAGCGAGCAGTATTGCCCTATGGAACCATCGGAGTAAAAGTTTGGATTTATCGCGGGAAAATTTTTGCCGATAAAAATAAGCTTGCCCGCCATGAATTTGCAAGTGGAAAAGAAATAAATAATAAATAAAAATTTATGTTATTACCAAAAAAAGTAAAATTTAGAAAATGGCAATCAGGTAGGATTAATCCTAAAGCAAGAACTCCGGAAACGCGCGGGATCAAGCTCGCCTTCGGTTCATATGGGCTCAAGGCAACCACTCAAGCCAGGGTAAAATCAAACCAAATTGAATCTGCCAGAAAGGTTATCTCGAGAACTCTGACCAAAGCCGGGAAATACTGGATTCGCATTTTCCCGGATAGACCTTATACCGCCAAGGCGGCCGAAGTAGGCATGGGAAAAGGGAAAGGAGATCCAAAGGGATATTGTTTTGAAGTTTTTCCGGGACGTGTTATTTTTGAAGTAGATGGAGTGGAAGAAAAGGTTGCTCGGGAGGCGCTTCGAAAAGCAGGAACCAAGCTTCCGGTAAAGACAAGGATTATTTCCAGGGAGCACAATAAATAAAAATTTATAAAATATATGGCAAAGACAAAAAAAGAATTGAACGAAAATTTAAAAGAGATGAGTAAGGACGATTTGAAGACAAAACTTGCAAGTTTACAAGAGAATCTTCGCATTTTGAAATTCAAAAGTGAAGGCTCTAAATCAAAAAACGTAAAAGAACATGGAAGTTTAAGGAAACAGGTAGCTAGAGTGTTAACAGAGATAAACCATGCCAAAGGTCAGGCAGGTAAGAAAAAATAATTATGACAACAAAAACTAAAACAGAAGAAACTAACAAAGGAGCAATCTTAAAAGGAGTGGTTGTTTCCGATAAAATGGATAAAACTGTCGTGGTTTCTGTTTCAAGTTTTGTAAAACATCCCAAATATGGAAAATATTATAAAGTGAGCAAAAAATATAAAGCTCATGATGAAGAGAATAAATATAAAATTGGAGATAAGGTAGAAATAGTCGAAACCAGGCCAATATCGAAAGACAAACGCTTTCGAGTTATAAAATAAAAAGTTATAAAAAAGTCATGATTCAGCCAGAAACATTAGTAAAAATAACAGACAATGCCGGAGGCACTATTGGAAAAGTGTTTAAGGTACTAGGGAGTTCCAAAAAAAGATATGCCACTTTGGGGGAACTGGTGATTATTTCGGTTAAAGTGGCTCAACCCAGAAAAACGGTGAAAAAGAAGGACGTGCATCAGGCGGTGGTGGTCAGAACCAGAAACGCATATCGAAGAGCCGACGGTTCGTATATTCGTTTTGACGACAATGCGGTGGTAATACTAGAGAAAGGGAAGAAAGATCCAAAAGCGGGACGCATTTTCGGACCGATTCCAAGAGAGTTGGCTGAATGTGGATTTCAGAAAATAATATCATTAGCACCGGAAGTAATATAAATATATGAAATTAAAAAAAGGAGACAATGTCATAGTTATTGCAGGCAAAGACAAAGGCAAAAAGGGTAAAATTATCCGAAGCTTGCCTGCACTTAATAAAGTGGTAGTGGAAGGTTTGAATATTCTAAAAAAACATCAACGTCCAAGGAAGACCGGAGAAAAAGGCCAAATCATAAAAATGGCCATGCCGATGCATGTGTCAAATGTAATGATCATTGATCCAAAAACTGAAAAAGGTTCCAGGATCGGTAAAAAGAAATTAGGGGATAAGATGGTTCGAATCGCCAGAAAAAGTAATCAAGAAATTTAATTTATGAAACATTTAACTGTAAAAGAAAAAGAAATAGAAACGTATGAAAAAATGAAAAACGTCTTTCATTACAAAAATTCTATGGCAGCGCCGAAGTTGCGCAAAATAGTTTTAAATGTTGGAACTGGAACTTTAATTAAAAAAGATAAAAACAAAAATGATGCGATAGCGGATCGTTTGGCAAAGATTACCGGACAAAAAGCAGCTTTGAGGGGGGCCAAAAAATCGATTGCTTCTTTCAAAGTTCGCCAAGGTGATCCGATTGGGATTATCGTTACTTTGCGGGGAGGTCGGATGTATGCCTTCTTGGAAAAACTGATTAATGTAGCTTTACCTCGTACGAAAGATTTTAGAGGAATCTCCCGTGGGGCGGTGGATAATATCGGCAATCTTACTCTCGGCATCAAAGAACATACTATTTTCCCGGAAACAGCGGACGAAGATATTAAAGATGTTTTTGGACTTTCTATAACTTTAGTTTCTACTGCAAAGACTCAAAAAGAAGGTCTGGCTTTCTATGAACTGCTCGGAATGCCTTTTAAAAAGGAAGAAATAAAGAAAAAATAAAAATTTGACTAATTTGGGAGAATTTGCTAATATCTAGGAGTCTAAGAGATAGATTGATCTGTGCTTCTCCTTAAGGCTTAAAACAAAGCTTTAAGCAAAAACACAAGACATCACCTATAAATAGACATATTTTATATATGGCAAAAACATCCGTAAAGGCGCGAGCCGCCAAAAAACCGAAATTTTCCACCCGAGCTAAAAATCGATGTTTTCGTTGCGGGCGAGGAAATGGTTTTATGAGAGATTTTGGCATTTGTCGAATCTGTTTCCGGGAATTAGCCAACGAAGGAATGTTGCCGGGAGTTCGCAAATCAAGCTGGTAAAAAATATATGGATTCAATTTCAAACATGATAATAATGATGAAGAATGCTTCTCTCGCCGGTAATAAATCTGTGGCTTTTCCTAATTCAAAAATTAAAAGCGCCATTTTAGGTTGTTTAAAGAAAGAAGGTTATATTTCTGATTTTTCAAAAAAAATAAAAAAAGGAGGAGCAGTGCTTGAAGTTGAGTTAATTTATATGAACGACAAAGCCAAAATTACTGAGGTGGAAAGAATTTCCAAACAATCACGCAGGGTTTATTTCAGGATGAAGGATATTCATCCTGTAAGAAACGGAACCGGGATGCTTGTGCTTTCTACCCCAAAAGGAATTTTGTCAGGACGTGAAGCGAGACGTGAACAGGTCGGAGGAGAAGCATTATTTAAAATTTGGTAGATTCGACAAGCTCACTATAAATAATTTATATAAATTTATGTCAAGAATCGGAAAACAAGAAATACAAATACCGAAAGGAGTAGAAGTCACTAAAAGTGGCAACGTTTTGTCTGTCAAAGGCCCAAAGGGGACGCTTTCTAAAATTTTTCGGGATGATATTAAAATAAATATTAATGCGAATTTGGTTACTTTAAATGCAGAGAGAAATGATAAATTTTCGAAATCCCTGTGGGGTACTTATGCTTCCCATATTAAAAATATGATAGAGGGGGTAGAGACACCCTATCAAAAAAAATTAATTCTGGAAGGAGTTGGATTCAAATCGGAAGTAAAAGGGAAGGAGTTTGTTTTTGCTTTGGGTTTTTCCCATCCGGTTGTGGTTAAAATTCCTGAGGGCATTACCGCTACGGCTGAGAAAAATAATATTACTATCTCTGGGATAGATAAAGAATTAGTAGGTAGTTTTACCGCAGGACTGCGCGCTTTAAAAAAACCGGAACCCTATAAAGGCAAAGGAATGCGTTATGAAGGTGAAATAATTAGACGTAAACAAGGAAAGAAAACAGTATAATTTATGCAAACAAAACAAGAAAAAAGAATAAGGCTCAAGCGAAAAATTAGAGCGAAGATAGGAGGTACGGGAGCGCGACCGAGGCTTTCTGTTTTTCGTTCTAATAAATTTATTTATGCTCAAGTCATAGATGATACCAAAGGCAAGACCTTACTTTCGGCCAGTGATGTTAAGATTAAGAAAGGGACCAAAAGCGAAAGAGCCAAAGAGGTTGGTAAGTTAATTAGCGCCGCTTGCCTTACCGCGAAAATAAATAAAGTTGTCTTTGATAGAAATGGATTTAAATACACAGGACGTATCAAAACAGTCGCCGACGAGGCAAGGGTAGGGGGATTAAAATTTTAAAAATATTATGGATAAAGGAAACGATAAAAAAAATAATAATAGAAGGTCATCATCTTTTTCGAGACCGAAACCGGAATTTGATCAGAAAATCTTAAGTATCAGGCGGGTTACTCGAGTGGTTGCCGGAGGACGCAGATTTTCTTTCAGTGTTGCGTTGGTGGCAGGCGACAAGAAAGGTTCTGTTGGTCTTGGACTCGGGAAAGCTGGAGATACTTCGCTCGCCATTAATAAAGCGCTCCGAAATGCCAAGAAAAATATGGTGAAGCTTAATTTAACCAAAACGATGTCCATTCCTCATGAAATTTCCGCTAAATATTCAAGTTCAAATGTGAAATTGATTCCCAATAAAGGGCGAGGTTTGGTTGCAGGTTCGGTGGTGCGTGATATCGTAAAATTGGCTGGGGTCAAGGATATCACCGGGAAAATTTTATCCAGTACCAAAAATAAATTAAATAATGCCAAAGCCGTGATGTTGGCCTTGAGCGAAATTTCTTCCAAATATACCAAAAATATACCTGAAACTATTGTGGTGGCTGGAAAAGAGGAGCTAATAACTAATAAATAATTTATGCAAATCCATAATTTAAAAAGAATTCATAAAAATAAAAAAGATCGCCTTGTAGGGCGGGGAGGGAAGCATGCCAAAACATCCGGACGCGGAGGCAAAGGGCAGACTGCCCGCGCCGGGAATAAACGCAGGCCGGAACTTCGTGATATTATCAAGAAGTTGCCGAAAAACCGCGGATACAGATTTAAGTCTATTCGTAAAACGATTTTATTGCCTAAAGAAAAAACTCTAGGCACAGATGGCAAGCAAGAGACCTATTCTCTTCTGAGAAAGCGTTTGGTGATCAGAGGAGGGAAGATAGAAATAAAATAGAACATTATGGAAAATTTTTTAGGTAAAATCAAATTAATCTGGACGGATGTTTCTTTAAGAAAAAAGATTCTTTTTGTCCTTGGAGCTTTGATTGTTTTCCGATTGCTGGCCGCTATCCCGATCCCGGGGATTGATGCGGTGGCCTTGAGTCAATTTTTAAATAATAATCAATTCTTCGGAATTTTGAATATCTTTTCCGGGGGTGGACTTTCCAACTTATCTATCATCATGCTTGGAGTTGGACCTTATATCACCGGTTCGATTATTATGCAACTGCTCACCATTATGGTTCCGGCTTTGAAAAAAATGTATCACGAAGAAGGCGAAGCGGGTAGGAAAAAATTTACTCAATATTCGAGAATTATTACCGTTCCGCTCGCAGCTCTTCAAGGATTTTCATTACTCGCTATTTTGGAAAGTCAGAAAATTTTAGTGAATTTAACCATTTTTGATAAAGTTACCAATATTATTATTGTAATTGCCGGAGCGATGCTGATTATGTGGATCGGCGAGCTGATGTCTGAATTTGGGATCGGCAATGGTGTGTCATTGATAATTTTTGCCGGTATTGTTTCCAGACTTCCGACCGAAATAAGCCAGCTTCTCTTCACCTTTGATGTTTCTCAAGTGCCTCTCTTCCTTGTCTTTATCGTCTTAGGGGTGCTGGTAATTGCAGGTGTAGTGGTTGTGACAGAATCGGAAAGACCGATTCCGGTCACTTATGCCAAACGAGTGCGGGGGATGAAGATGTACGGAGGCGGATCAACTTATTTGCCACTTCGAGTGAATCAAGCGGGGGTAATTCCGATCATCTTTGCTTTGTCTATTTTACTTTTCCCCCAAATGATCGGGAATTTTATGGCCGGTTCCTCCAATGCAGTTTTGTTGAAAATTTCTCATGCTCTTATTGGATTTTCACAAACCAGTTGGCTTTACGGTGTGCTTTATTTTATTTTGGTATTTCTGTTTACTTATTTTTATACGGCCGTTACCTTTGACCCGGAAGCTCTTTCCACTAATCTTCAAAAAAATGGAGCCTTTATTCCGGGGATTCGTCCAGGGCCTTCCACTGCGCAATATATTTCCAAGGTCTTAGGGCGCATTACTTTGCTTGGAGCAGTTTTCTTGGGCATTATCGCCATCTTGCCTTTGATCGTAAGAGCCATGACCGGCATCACAGCCATCGCACTTGGCGGTACGGCGCTTCTGATCGTTGTCTCCGTCTTGCTTGACCTCATCAAAAAAGTAGATGCTCAAATCTCCATGCGGGAATATTAATTTTCAACAATCCATTTCTTGTATTCAGAAACTATAATTTCAACAACCTCTTTGAGGTTGTTTTTGTTTGTATCTATCACTAAATCAAACTGGCTTTTGTCGGCATTGTTTATCTTATACAAATCCCAATATCTTTTTTGTTCACTATCGAAACGTTTGGTCATCTTGGTAAAAACTTCTTCACTGGTTTTTGCTTGTTCACTTTGTTCACGTAACTTATTTTCCTTAATGCTATTTAAGATTCTTTCCTTTGCTATCTCGGGAGGTAAATCTAAATAAACTTTAAAAGATTCTAGAATCCAATGAAATGCTAAACGTGAATCGACTACAATTTTTTCAGAATTATTTAGATTTCTCATCTTTTGATCCGTCATTTCGTCTATCCTTGGATCAGTCTCGGCTCTTATATTGGTTTCAGTCACAGACAAACCTAATTCTAAACCTACTTGACGGAAAAAATCTCCAGAAGAAAAATGCTTAAAACCTAAAGTTCGCGCCACTTCTTTAGCAGTGCTTGATTTCCCACTTCCCAGGCCTCCGCAGATAGTGATGATCTCTTTTTTCATCTTTTTAATATAACATATTTGGGGTTGTTTTTTAAGCCCAAATTTTGTATTCTTAAAGAATGGAAACACAAACATTTGTATTTTATGGTCTAGCTGGTTCAGGCAAAGGAACTCAGATAAAGTTGCTTATGGATTTTTTGAAAGGGAAAGATGGAAAAGAATGTGTTTATGCCGGGATGGGAGAAGGTTTCAGAAAATTTGCGGAATCCAAAAATTATGCCGCGAGTATAGCAAAAGAACATATCCTTCGTGGGGCGCTTGTTCCGAACTTTCTCACTAATTCTATTTTTACTAATATTCTGGTAAATTCTTTAGACGAAAAGAAACATCTGATCACGGACGGGTATCCAAGAACAGCGGTTCAATCGGAAACTTTTGAACAGATGATGGAATTTTATAAAAGAGAAAATATAAATATAATTTATATTGAACTTTCGGAGGAAGAAGCGGTAAAACGCAATTTATTGCGCGGACGAGCGGATGATACAAAAGCCGGAATGGAAAAGAGAATCGAAGAATTCAAGAATAATGTGATACCTTCCATAAATTATTTTAAAGGAAAAGTTGGTTATAAAATTTACACCATCAACGGAGAGCAATCAATCGAAGACGTGCACAAAGATATTATAAAAGCCTTGAATTTTTAATATGAAAGACGAAACTATTGTTATCTCACTCGGCGGTTCGCTCATTATACCTGACAATTTGGACGTGGATTTTTTGAAAGATTTCAGAAGGCTGATTCTTGCGCAAGTGGGAGAAGGTAAAAAATTTGCAATTATTACCGGCGGGGGGAAGCTTTGCCGTAGATATAACAGTAGCCTAGCAGATGTGATAAACCCCTCGAGTGATGAACTCGACTGGCTGGGGATAGCGGCTACTAGGCTGAATGCCGAATTTGTCCGTATAATTTTTGGCGACAAAGCATATGAAAAAATAATCATGAATCCGGAGATAGTTCCCGATAAAAGTAAGCCGATCATTGTTGGAGGCGGTTGGAAGCCGGGAAATTCAAGCGATCTAGCGGCTGTATACCTGGCGAAAAATATTGGCGCAAAGAAAATCATCAATCTTTCCAATGTTGACCATGTGTATGATTCTGATCCGAAGAAAAATCCGAATGCTCAGGCGATCGAAAAGATATCTTGGGCAGATTTCCATGCACTAATTCCAAAAGACTGGATTCCGGGATTGAATTTTCCATTCGATCCGATGGCCTCCAAAATGGCGGAAGAGGATGAGATGGAAGTGATAATCATGAACGGCAAGCCGATCGAAAATTTAGCAAATTATTTGAACGGGAAAGAATTTTTAGGAACAAAAATTTCATGATAATTATCAAAACACCGGAAGAAATAGAAATACTTCGAGAAGGCGGGAAGCGCTTGGCTTTTGTTTTGCATAAAACGGCGGAGCGTGTTGCCCCGGGAATTTCTACTTGGGAGCTCAACAAATATGCGGAAGGTCTGATTAGAGAAATGGGTGACTATCCGGCTTTTTTAAATTATCGTCCGGAAGGGGCGACTAGCCCTTACCCCGCATCTTTATGTGTTTCGGTAAATGATGAAGTGGTGCATGGCATTCCAAATAAAAACAGAATTTTAGAAGCGGGGGATATCGTTTCTTTAGATTTGGGTTTAAAACATAAAAATCTTTTTACCGATATGGCGATAACTGTGGGAGTGGGCGAAGTTAGTTCCGGTTCTTTAAAATTAATAGAGACGACTAGAAAAGCATTGGAAATAGGTATTAGCGTGGCGTATAGTGGCAATAAAATAGGAGATATTGGCAATGCGATAGAGAATTTTGTACGAAAACATAAACATGGCATTGTAGAAGTGCTGGCGGGGCATGGTGTCGGGAAAGCAATCCACGAAGACCCGTTTATTCCAAATTTCGGCAAGGCGGGGACTGGCGCCAAATTGGTTCCAGGAATGGTAATTGCCATAGAGCCCATGTTGAATATGGGTACTAAAAATGTAAATTTAAACAGAGATGGCTGGACCTTTCGGACTGCTGATCATAAAAAAAGCGCGCATTTTGAACATACGATTTTAATCACCGATGGAGAA
This sequence comes from uncultured bacterium, assembly GCA_903895055.1. Classification (GTDB taxonomy): domain Bacteria; phylum Patescibacteriota; class Minisyncoccia; order Phycocordibacterales; family UBA9973; genus UBA9973. Next base: position 3,338 of record CAITSL010000054.1, on the reverse strand, counting down.
CCGGAGATTTTGACCAAAATTTAAATCAACAAGAAAAATTCTTAAAATTTTTGAGTCCGGATATTTTTCTGCTGAAAAATTCCTCAGGACTCGCGCCGGCGCGCTCCGTAGCCTCAAAAATCTTAAGAATTATCCTTGTTGGTGCTATAATATATCCATGAACCCGTCTTTTCTAAAAGAAATGCCCAAGTTTAAAAGTCCAACCGAGGAACTTGATTATTTGCGCGCGCATGTGGCCAAGAGAGAACAGGAACTTATTGGTAAAGGCCATTTTGAACATGCGGGTGAAACTGCCGTAAGGGATGTAATTTCCACCTATAAAGAAATACCTGCTAAAGAAGTAATTCATAAAGATACTTTATTAAGCAGAAAAGAATCGGATATGATTGTTTTAAAATTAAAACCGGAAGCTCACGATACAATCATGGAAGAACTACTCGGACTTGTAATCACTAAAGGGATCAAAAATGCCCTATCGGTAGTGGAATCAATGAATAATCCGCACGTGGATGACGATTTTCAAAGATTGCTGGTCCAATATCTGAAAACTGGCCAAGCGGTACCGGGGCTCAAAGAAGGCACTCCGCTTTATAAATCTCTCAATATGACTCTTTTTGAGATTACTTTACCACCGCCTTTGGATGAAGCCGATAAACAAAAAAGTTTTAAAGAGTTTATTAGCGCGATGGAGCAATTCTATGCCGGGATGCAATCTATTTCTGAAGGCGATAATAATGAAAAAGAAAATTACTTTACCTTGGAAGTGGCACTCTCGAGCGAAAGCGATCAAGTTATTATCTATGCGGCTGTGCCCAACAAACATATCTCTTTGTTTGAAAAACAAGTGCTAGCTTTTTATCATGATGCCAAAATCAAAGATGTCCCGGATGATTACAATGTTTTCAATGAAAAAGGCGGATCTGTCGGCGCCTATGCGAGCTTTACGGAACGTGGAGTGATGCCCATCAAAACATATGACAACATAGAGCACGATCCGATGAATATGATTTTAAACGTTTTTTCCAAGTTAAAAACCAAAGGCGAAGGAGCCGCGATTCAATTCATCATTGCTCCAGCCGGCAATAAATTTATTAATGAATTTCATAAAATACTGGATGATGTCAAAGATGGCACTTCGGTGAAACATGCCGACGATAACCTTTATAAATTCAACCACGCCTTTCTGAAAGTTTCTAAAGAACTCATTTTTGGGGCAAAAGAAAAAGAAGAGAAAAAAGAAAAGTACATGAAAGGCAGGCGTTCGGTGGATGAAGGAGCGGCTGAAAAGATAGGCAATAAAGTGAAAAGCACCATTCTGAAAGCCAATATTCGCATCGTGACTTCTGGGGAAACGCGTGAAAGAGCCGAAGCGATCTTGAAAGAAATAGAATCTTCTTTTAATCAATTTACCGAAGCGGCCTCGAATGGAATTGTCTTTGAAGAAATGACCGGCAGTGATCTAAAAAAACTTTTTCATGATTTTTCTTATCGTACTTTTTCTTCGGATAAAATCTTGCCGATGAATTTAAAAGAACTTGCCTCGGTCTTTCATTTTCCAGTTGGTATTTCGGGCCAAGCTCAATTGAAAGAAGCCAAAGCTGGCATTGCTCCAGCTCCACTTGAAATGAGTACAGACGGAGTGTTGCTTGGAATAAATAGTTACCGGGGCAGAGATACGGAAGCAAGAATGGCAAGGGAAGACCGCATGCGACATATGTATGTTATCGGTCAGACTGGGGTGGGTAAAACAAATATAATGCTCAATATGATTACTCAAGACATAAAAAATGGAGACGGTTGTTGTTATATAGATCCGCATGGCACAGACATTCAAACGATCCTTTCGCGTATCCCCAAAGAGCGGATTGATGATGTGATTTATTTTGACCCGGCTTACACGGCACGTCCGATGGGCTTAAACATGCTTGAATTTGACCCCAAATATCCGGAACAGAAAACTTTCGTGGTCAACGAACTGATGGGAATTTTCAATAAATTATTTGATATGAAAACTTCCGGTGGACCGATGTTTGAACAATATTTCAAAAACTCAGCATTTTTGATTATGGAAGATCCGGCATCTGGCTGTACTTTGCTTGAAATCTCGCGAGTCTTAGCCGATAAAGAATTTCGGGATATGAAATTATCAAAATGCAAAAATCCAATCATTAAACAGTTTTGGATTGCGGCGGAGCAAACGACCGGAGATCAAAGTTTGGCTAATTTTGTGCCTTATATCACTTCCAAGTTCGATAATTTTATTTCCAACGACATTATGCGCCCGGTGGTTTTGCAAGAGCGTTCGGTTTTCAATTTCCGTGAAATTATGGATCAGAAAAAAATTCTGTTGGTGAATCTTTCCAAAGGACGGCTGGGAGAAATGAATGCCAATTTGATCGGACTGGTGTTGGTGGGTAAGATCCAAATGGCGGCGCTTTCTCGAGTAGACATGTTTGGACAAAAAATGAATGATTTCTATCTGTATATCGATGAATTTCAAAATGTCACGACCGATTCCATCGCTTCTATTTTGTCCGAAGCCAGAAAATATCGTTTGTCGCTCAATATCGCGCATCAATATATTTCTCAGCTGGAAGAAGGAATCAAAAACGCGGTTTTTGGGAACGTGGGTTCCATGGCGGTCTTTCGAGTCAGCTCCGAGGATGCGGAATTTTTGGAAAAACGCTTTCAACCAACTTTTAAAGCTCAAGATATTATGAAATTGGATAACTACAATGCGTACATTTCAATGCTCGTAAATGGCCAACCAACCAAGCCATTTAATTTAATGACCCTTGCGCCAGAAAAAGGGAATCCGGAATTGGTGGAAAACCTGAAACAGCTTTCATATCTGAAATACGGCCGCGACCGCGAAGAAATCGAAGGAGAAATTATGGCGAAATACGAAAAGCAGTAAAGGTGATATAATATAAATTGAAATAAAAACTTCTTTAAATAAGGGGGTAGCTATGGGAGAAATAGTAAAAGTAGGGGAAATTTGTTCTTGTAAACAATTAGGGGATGCAGATTATAAACATGTCGATAATATTGGAAATTTTGAGGTATGGGTTTTTAATAATCATATAATCATATTAAGGCATCCCGAGACAGGAGTAATAGAACAAATTGTAGCCAACGGGTAAATAGGAGATTGTTTTTTAAAAGACAATCTCCTTTTTCTTTCTATTTGAAAATTTTGCGAAAATCTGCTAATATAAACATATTATAATTTTAAAATATTGAATAATATGAAACATCCAACAGAAGAACAAACATATGTAATGATCAAGCCGGATGGCGTCCGCAAGGGCTTAATAGGCGAAATTATTAGAAGATTT
>CAITSL010000053.1 GCA_903895055.1 uncultured bacterium | reverse complement strand
CATCGGTAAAGCAACTTTGGCTAAAATTTTTGCGCAAGATACGGAAAGTTTGCCCATAAAAACAAAAATAAAGATCGATAATTTTTACAAAACACTTGAAGCTATAAAAGAAAAAATAGAGAAAGAACCTGCTTCATCTGTGGTAAAATTTGCGGTTAAAAAATCCGGCATTGATTTAGAACTTTCTACCGGCACAGAAGAAGACGTAGAAAGGCTTGAAAACATTAAGGAATTAGCGACTCTTGCCTTAAAATATGATAATCTAAAAAATGGTGAGGGGATAGAAAAACTTTTGGAAGACGCAGCACTCGCTTCTGACCAAGATTCAATTATGCACAACCAAGAAAAAAAGGAAAATAAAAACACAGTAAAGTTAATGACTGTGCACGCCTCGAAGGGACTTGAGTTCAAATATGTTTTTATCACCGGGCTGGAAGACGGACTTTTCCCGCACGAAAAACAAAATGAAAGAGAAACTGCCGAAGACAGAGAAGAAGAACGCCGACTTTTTTATGTGGCGCTCACTCGCGCGAAAGAAAAGTTATTTTTATCCTTTGCAAATTTCCGCACCATTTTCGGTTCACGCCAAATAAATGCGCCCTCGGAATTTATCTCCGACATCCCGGCCGACTTGATTGAAAAAGGTGATGAAGACCCGAGAATAAAAACAATATACCTGTAAGTAAAAAGTTAAAAGTAGAAAGTGTAAAGTAAAATTAAAATGCAAAAACAAACACAAAAATTTCACAGAGCAAAAAAATCATTAGGGCAAAACTTTTTAAAATCCGAGCTGGCGCTCAGAAAAATTATTGAAGCGGGAGAAATAAAACCCGATGATCTTATTTTAGAAATCGGTCCGGGCAAAGGCGCTCTCACCGAAAAACTTTTGCTTGCCCGTCATAGCGAGGGCGTTGGCGGGGAGGGAACTGGCTGTGTCATCGCGGTTGAAAAAGACAAAAATCTGGTGGAATTTTTAAAAGAAAAATTTGCCAAAGAAATTCAAAATGAAAAACTTTTTCTTATAGAAGAAGATATTTTAAAATTTGAAGTAAAAAAAGTTCTGCAAGATGTTCTTGAGAAAAGCCTTGGAAGTCGCGACGGCGACGGACAGAGAAAATTTTCAGCAGAAAATTTTTGTGCTTTTAGAGAGAATATCTTGCAGAACTTTTTATCCTATAAAATCATCGCGAACATTCCCTACAACATTACCGGCGCGATTTTAAAAAAATTTCTGACTGAAGAACCGCAACCGAGCATGATGGTCCTTTTGGTCCAGCACGAAGTCGCGCAAAGAATTATGGGAAGGAGAGAAAACCCCACTTCGCAAAAGCTACGCGGGGCACGGGAGAGTATTTTATCAATTTCGGTAAAAGCTTACGGCGAGCCGAAAATAATTATGAAGGTGCCTGCACGATATTTTTCTCCCGCTCCAAAAGTGGATTCGGCCATTATTTCCATAAAAAATATTTCAAGAGAGTTTTTCGAAAAAAATAAAATTGATGAAAACAAATTCTGGCAAATTATCCACGCTGGTTTTGCCCATAAACGCAAAAAATTGTTCTCAAATCTTAAAAAATCATTAAATTTGGACAAGGAAACACAAAAAAATTACGAAAAGATACTCGAAAACAAAAGAGCAGAAGATTTGACACTTGCCGAATGGCTTTTATTAACAAAAATGGGCTAAAAATTGTTTTATTTTCTGAGATAGGGTGATATAATACGAATGTGAGAAACAATTTCATAAAATTTATAATACTATTTTTATTTCTCTTTGTTTCAATAAAAATAGTTTTTGCGGCATCTTCGTCTTTTTCCTCAACTTTTGGTTTTGGGGGAAAAATTTTATCAGACAAAGCACCTGGTGTTACCTGTGATGGAAATGGTTATGGGCCATTGGAACTTTCAAGCAACATCGGCGGAGCCGTCAGCGCGATAAGTTCTGTCGTTGGTAAAGGTAGTACAGGGCAAAAAATCGTGGGAGGGGTAATGGGTATTTATAAAATGATCCCTTTCTACGCAACAAATCAATTAAAAAAACCCAAAAGGGGTGATTGGATTTTAGGGAAAGCGGATATTGCTCCTAATTTTAAAATTTGCTACACAAAATCTATGGATGACAAGGGAAATTCTGTAAAAATTCCTTACCCTGTAAGAAAAACAAGTGTTTATTCATTGTCTGGCGCTGGTAAAAGTTAATTATGAAAAAATATTTACCAAGTAAAAAGTTCGTTTATCTCTTAATATCTTTTGTCATTATTGCTTTTGTATTTTTTATAGTTTTTGAATTATTTTCTAATAAAAATAGTTTTTTTGCGTCAAAAAATGGCACATTGGGAGTGGACAGGCTGACGCAAGCAGGGCTCACAGTCAATCAATTAATTCAAAAAGATTCGGATGGTGATGGCATCGCGGATTGGGAAGAGGCTCTTTGGGGGACAGACCCGAATAATAAAATGACTTTCCCGGGGATAACCGACTCTGCTTATATCGCAGGCAAGAAAAAGGAGTTGAATGTGGCCCAAACTGAACAAAATGACGCGAATTTAACAGAAACCGACAAATTTGCCAGGGAATTTTTTGCCGCTTATACTGCCATGAAAGCCTCGGGAAATGTGGACCCAAATGCGATAAACAATTTCTCAGGCGCGCTGGGCCAAAATATAGTAAATGCCACTTTAATTGATCATTATTCCTTGAAAGATATAAAAACAAGCACGGATAACAGCATACAAGCAAAAACAAAATATTATGAAAGTGTCAAAAAACTTTTTGACACTTATAAAACAAAAGGTATTGGAGATGAATTGGGTATCATTAACGAGCAGCTTACTTCTCCCGCTGGCACGGAAAATCCCGATAAATTAACCCCTATTGCAGAGGCGTATCAAGATTTTGCGAGTGGGGTAGTAAAAATAACCGTGCCGGATAGTTTGTCGGCTGAACATTTAAAGATCGCGAATAGCGCGAATAATACCGGCATCAGTATTTTAAGTATGACCAAAATAACCGGCGATCCGATCGTCGGACTTTCCGGCATTTCTAAATATCAAAAATATAGCGACGATTTAGTGAGCGCAGTAACAGATTTGGAGGCAAAAATAAAACAATAGTGTTATAATAAATACATAATTAGAATGGGTGAAAAATATTTAAAAAATTCAATAATCTCATTTATTTTGGTTATATGCATTATCTCTATGCCTTTCGCTTTTCTCCCTAAAAAAGTGGAAGCCACAAATATTCTTGGATATATTAGCGGACTTTCCGGAGTAATAAAAAATTTACCAATGTGCCAAGGCATAAGTAGTATAAAAACCTTATTTACGCAAGGATCAGATCAAGAGTCAGCTGTCACAGACGACTTAGTTACTACTTTAAAACCTACTCTTACACAAGCCGTAGCTGATGCAACAGATGAAGCTGATAGTGTTAAAGTTGACGTTGGAGATCAAGTTAAATCAGACACTGCAGCATCTGCCGCCGCAAGTAAAAAATTAGAAAAAGATACTGCAATATTAAAAACCAATGATACTTGCTTGCAGAGCATCGGCCGAGCGGTAATAAAAATGCTTTTGCAAAAAATAACTACCGACACAGTTAGTTGGATCAATGGCGGGATGAGTGGCGACCCACTGTTTGTCAAAAACCCTGGAGAATATTTTGGCGACATCGCCAAAAATGAAATGATTGGATTTTTTGGAGAAATAAACGATCCGACAAAATTTCCTTTTGGAAAAGCTTTCATTCAAGCGGAAGCAGATTCTTTTAAATCAAAATTTGCAAACAACGCCCAATACACTCTGGATAAAATGATTCAAGACACAAATCCTGGATCCAATTTCACTGCCCAGACTTTCAGTCAGGATTTCAGCCAAGGGGGTTGGGCTGCTTGGGATGCGATGACCCAGAACGCGGCGAATAATCCGCTCGGTTTTACTCTAATGGCTTCGAATGAATTAGCAAAAAGAATTGAGGATAAAACACAATTGGCGGCAGGTTCTCTGCAGCAATCGGGTGGATATCTGGGAGTTCAAAAGTGTATGGATCCAGAAGGTGTTACCAAGCAAGAAGATGAAGCTGGACAAAAAGAACGAGCTTCAGACCCTAACCGAGCAGAAGAAGATTATGATAATCGCATCTGCAATCAATGGAATTTTGTCACTCCAGGCCAAATGGTGGCTGCTGCTGCAACGAAGGCCATAAATTATCCGGATAATAATTTGTTGAGCGCGCAAGATTTAAACGATGCGGTGGCTGCGATTCTTGATGCGCTTTTAAATAGTTTTTCCTCAAGTTTTATGGGAGAGAATGGTTTTGCCGGCCTTTCGGACACATCAGAATTCCAAGCTGGCGCTCAAGGAGATTTCGTTTTAAATACCGACAATACAACTGATTACAACAATCCTCAAGTAGAAAATGATTTTTCTTCCTACCAAATTGCAGCCAGTTCTTTCCTTAGCCAACGTCCAAATTTCAATATTCGCACGGATTTAAATCAGGCATTAATAGACGAGCAAAGAATTTTTTCAGACAAACTTATCGAAGAAAACAAAGAATTGAACTCTACAATTGACAAGAAAAATTACAATATTTTGGGAACTTTCACTCCCTGCGCAAGTGAAGGACAAACTTGTTCTTTTCCTGGCACTAAAATAGTAAGTTATGGCGCAAATGGCAGTTATTTCTTAAAAACCGCCACTAACAGCACAGTTTGTGGTGTATCTTCATTTGGCGGAGACCCGATTTATGGAGTGCCAAAAACTTGTTCTTACAGCGACAGTGGCGCGTCAAACGCTTATGGATTAATCCCAACTATTTATCAGCTTGATTATTGTATTCCTGGTCCGCATCCGGGATTTGAAGGAACTTCAAGAGCGGCCTTAAGCGCGGCACTGGGTACGGTTGTGCCAGAAACAATGGACAGTATAAAAAGCAAATCAGCCAGTGATATAGCAGGAATGGTATCTTCAATTGCCCCGCTTGCCGCTATGGCAGTAGGTGCTGTGGTTGGAGCTGCTGTTGGTTCAGTACTTCCAGTTATAGGAAATGTAGTCGGTGCTGTTGCCGGAGCTATAGTGGGAGTTGTTCTTGCCTATGTCTCAGATTTAATAAATAGCGGTAAAAAAACAAGAATAAGAGCATATTACGCTGGGGCAATTAGAATGATAACTGGAATTTTAGTTGCTGTTGATAAATATGATAGTTCGCCTTCTACCCTGGATTGGGGACCTTTTTCTGATGCTATAAATAAAATTTTAGATAGATATATCCAAATTATTTATGACGTATATAATCCAGCGCAAATGCCTACTGTAACCACAGAAGCAATCCAAAAATACTTAGAAGTAAAAGGATACAATCAGATGTTCACGAACAATGAGGCAAGAATCACTTCTATGCAGAGTATTATAAAAAGATTGGGAGAAATAAAAAATGAAATTGATAAACTAAATCAAAGTTTGTCGATAGGATCAATAACTCAAACAGACTATGAAACAGCGTTAGGGCCTTGGATTAGCGCGTTCGGCAGAATCTCTCAAGAAATGGTAACCGGAGACGATATTGCTGTAGTTGATAATACCATCAAGCAAATTGTAGATGAAAAAGATTATATTTATAATAATCTATTAAAGGGGCCAAATGGCTGTGAAAAAGACCTCGAATTGGCAAAAGGAGTAGACGGGCCCGGTCTGCCTTGGCAAGTTTATGCCACGAAAAGAATGGAATACCCTGGTCAAATTCTTTATGATTATAATAATTGGAACAATACTAATAAAACAACCCTGTCTTTCCCAGACCCATATAATAGTGGTTATAAAGATAATAAAATGAATGTGCATACCGATATAAACGTCATTGGGCCTGGTTTCTTAAGTTATGTTGTCTTCCAAAGCACTAACCCAAGCAATTGTTCTTCTGAAGGGACTCCTACTGATGGGTCTTTGCATTGTCCGTTAAAAATAGATGACGTAGTTCCAATGAGAGATTGGACAACAGCGCTAGGTGTTAATGGTAATAATTCTGGAGATCCGTCTGCCCCGGTTAGTGGAATATTTGAAGATATGATTGGAGTTTATTAAAATAAATGAAAAATTTAATTAAAAATAAAAATAAATACTTAATCCTCGGCATTTTTGCTTTTGTTTTATTTTTCATTTCAACTGCTCCCGCTTTTGGGCAAAGCACGCCAGTTATAACCATCACCGCTACCCCAGCGGTAGTTAATTCTGGCAGTACTTCGGTAATTACTTGGAATACAACAAATGCTAGTGGCATATCCTCTGTCGGTTGTTTTTTCCAAACAGGCGCCGGCGCTCCCGGTAGCACCGGACCAACCGGATCGTTCACCACACCTCCGTTAACAACAGCTTCTGCTTTAACCTATACAATTGTGTGCTACTCTGGCGGCAGTTCGATCACCGGTTCTGCAGTGGTAACTATTGCTGGCGCGCCGGTTATCGCTGTCTCGGCTAGCCCAGCCACTATAAATCCGGGCGACAGTTCAACCATCACTTGGCAGGCAACCGGAGCAGACTTTTGCACTTCACCGCAACTAGGAGCGCCCAATACTCAAGCAATTACTACTTCGGGGTTCGCTATTGTCACTCCAAAGACTACCACTATTTATTATATTAATTGCACTCACCAAGGAATAACCGCGACTCGGATTGTTTATGTAATAGTGAACCAACCTTCTAACCCTGGCGCTGGGTCAATTACCGATGTTTTGACTAAAGAAGTAACAGGGGTTACAGACACCAGTGTAATTTTTTCGGGAGAAATGAACCCCGGCGGCGATGGTAGTGTTGGATCAGCTAATGCGTATTTTCGCTATTCCACCGTTGCTCCAGAGGGAGTAACCCCAGTATTTTGTAATGATATCTTTGGTTCCAACATGAGAGCCACCAATGAAGTCCCGATTTGGGGAAATACCATAAAAAAAATAAGTATTAGCGCGGGAGACCTTGAACCAAACACAACATATTATTATTGCATCGTGGGTTCAAATGATAATCAAATTGCCTACGGTAAAAATGTCTTGTCCTTTACTACGGATATTTCGCCTTCCGATGACCCAAATGCGCAAAAAAATAATATTTCCGTTACGACCGAAACTGCGACCGTGATAGACGGCAAATCAGCTTATTTAAATGGTTTTTATAATACCGAAGTCCCGGCCCACACTTGGTTCCAATATCGGAAAAAAAGTCCGGCTCCGCAAGGCGCTACCACCGGCGGAGCAAGCGGTTTTCTAAATAATCTCTATAATTTCTTTCAAACAAAGGAGGCTCTGGCTGCCACTACTGGAGCAACCAAAAATGTCTACGTTTGGAGCGGGAAAATCGGGGAAAAAGGGCACAATAAAAATACCAACGGTGATATCAGTTTTCTATTAAATGGACTTTCTGCCAGCACCATTTATGAATTTCGAGCCGTGATAGGAAGTGACACCTCTGCTAAAATTAGTTACGGCAATATTTTTTCCTTTAAAACAAAATCTTCATCTAGAATTGGTCCCGGGAATGGAATTGGGACTAAATACATAAATCCTTGCATGAGTACTGATGATGTAAATTGCAACGGCACCGGCGGCGGGAGCGGAACAGGGACTGGCCTTCTTACTCTTCCAGATCTAATAGCTAGAGCTGTTACTTTTTCTACTTCGGCGGTTAATACCCCAGTAACTTTATCTTCAATAATAACAAACCAAGGCACTGCTTCTACCGCAGGCACTTCTTCGGTCAAAAATATTGGCGGCGGAGCAATTACCAGTTTCCTTGATAATTTCTTTAAAACAAATAAAGCCGAGGCTGCGGCCGCAACAAATAGCAATTTCCCTAAAGGAAGTTTCTACAACTTTTTCCAAATATCTATGGTCAATCCAAATTCTGCAAATGATTTAAATAGCAGCACTCTCGTCAATTTTCCTCCTATTGCGATGTCTCCACTCGGTCCAAAAAGTTCCCGCACTATAACTCAAAGTGTTACCTTCCCATCTATCGGAACATATTACACTCGCGCTTGCGCGGATAAAAGTTCTCCATCGGACCCGGGATTAATTACCGAATCATATGAAAATAATAACTGTAGTCCGTGGACCAATATTATAATCGGAAACCCAAGCTTAACCTGCACCGACTCTTCCGCCACAAATTACGGAGGCAGTTTGCCGTGTCAGACAAATATCGGACCCTCTACTGTGTGCACAGACACTAGCGCCACCAATTATGGAGACACTTTGCCTTGCACTTGGACAGGAAATACGGGAGGCACTGGTTTTTGCGCCGATCCTAGCGCAACAAATTATGGTGGTTCTCTGCCTTGTGTTGGGGGCTCTGGAACAGGAAACGGGGGAGGCACTGGGAATGACAATGGAACAAACAATCCTGTAAACCTTGTCTTAGGACAAACAGCTACTCCGCCGGTAGATGCCGTTGTGCATTATCACGAGGGGATTGAGACAGTTTTTCAAAGACAAATCGTAGCTAACACCGACCTAGCCAAAGCTTACGGCTATCAGACTGGGGCCGATTTACAAACTTTCGCTTGGGATTTGGCCGATCTGCTTGCCAAAAGTTTTGGTTATGTAAATAAGAGTGGAGAAGAAATCAGAGTCGGACCGCCGGATATGGCCGCGTACCAACTTTATCTGGATAACGGCATCTTGACCGTGTATGAATATTACAATTCCAAAATTGTGAATATTCAAAAAATGACAGGTGCTTTGAGAAATAAATATGGGTATGAATACTACTTTCACAAGTAGAAAGTAAAAAGTTTGTAAAGTTATAAAGTAAAAATGCAAAAGAAAAATACAAAATTGAATAAAAAACAAAACAAGAGTGAGCTCATTGTGATAACAAGTGAGAGAGTTTTTAGTAAAATATTTTTAATCCGAGGGAAAAAAGTTATGATGGATAAAGATCTTGCCGAACTTTATGGAGTAGAAACAAAACGACTCAATGAAGCAGTAAGAAGAAATCTTGAAAGATTCCCAGAAGATTTTATGTTTCAATTAAATAAGCAAGAAGCTCAAATTTGGGTATCACAAATTGTGATACCAAGTTTGAGGTTGCAAAATGAAACCTCAAGTTCAAGGTCGCAATTTGCGACCTTAGATACAAACTTGAAGTCGCAAATTGCGACATCAAGCTGGGGAGGAACAAGAAAACCTTCAATGGTTTTTACTGAACAAGGAGTGGCCATGCTTTCATCAGTATTAAATAGCAGTAGGGCTATACAAGTTAATATCCAAATAATGAGAACTTTTACAAAAGTCAGAGAAATGCTGGCAACCCATAAAGAACTGCGAGAAAAAATAGAAGCGCTGGAAAAGAAATATAACCAAAAATTCAAGGTCGTGTTCAAAGTAATAGGATTGCTTTTAAAAGAAGAAAAGAAGCCGAAGAGTCAAATCGGATTTAGAAGTAAATAGAAAAAGTTGGAAGTAGAAAGTTATAAAGTAGAAAGTAAAATGCAAAAGTTTTTACAAAAAACAATAATGCTGGTGATAGTGATAGGCATTTTCCTGTTGCCAATTAGCCCAAGCTTCCATTTAAAAAATGACGGGCATTTGGCAGTGGGGGTGAAGACGAATGAGGTACAAGCACAGGCGCTGACGGTCGCGATATCAAGTGATGGTACCCCGACGGCTACTTCTGCTAAATTTAATCTTATTCTTTACAATACCGCTTCTTACCCAGCAGGCTCTTATGTTCTCATGAGCCTTTACCAAGGACCAAAAGGAGATGCAACACATCCAGTCGGACCGACAAAGGTTCCTTTTGCTGGCAAAGATAGCGTACAATCTGTTCCTTTTTCTTTTTCTAATTTAACACCAAGTACAACCTATCATTTCGATGCTCTGATGAAAAGTACTCCAGAAATAACCCCCCTCCCAGAAATACAAATACAAGATTTTACAACAGCAGATTCAAGTGGAAATGGTGGAAATGGTGGAGCTGTTACTGGAGCCAATGATGTTATAAAAGGAGATGTTAGTTATGGATGTGATTCTCATCCATCGACATGGTTTACCAACTGTATTGTGCTTGCTTTATATAGTGTCCTATGGTCACCCGTGGCTAAACTTGCCACCTGGGCAGCAGAAATTCTTGATTTTTTTATTTATTATTCCACTAATAGCAATTCTTACAACAGCGATTTCGTTGCAAAAGGCTGGGGAGCAGTACGAGACATCGCAAATATATTTTTTATAATCGCGCTTCTCTATATTGCCATCAAAACAATTCTGAGTTTAAATACCACCGATAACAAAAAATTAATCAGTTATATTGTGATAGTCGCTCTGCTAATTAATTTCAGTTTATTTTTCACTCAAGTGATAATTGATGGTTCAAACATTCTGGCAAAGGTTTTTTATAATAATATTGTTTCTAAAGATTCAAAAGGCAATATTCTTCCCGCTGATCCCGGAGGAGAAAAATCAATTTCAACAGGATTAGTTGATAAATTTGACCCGCAAACAATTGTTTCCGATATACCAAATAATCTTGGAACGTTTCTTGTGATTCTATTTGTATCACTGATAATGCTAGGATATATGATATATATGTTTTTGTCAGTTTCTCTCCTTTTTGTCGGCCGAGTCGTGATGCTTTGGATATCTATGATTTTTGCACCTATTGCTTTTGCATCTTATACTTTGCCTTTTGACATTCCAGGACTGGGACATAAAGAATGGTGGAAAAATCTTTTGGAAAACGCTTTTCTTGCACCGATTTTCATTTTTATGCTTTATATAATAATAATGTTTGGAAATTTTTTGAAACTTATCCAATATGAAAATGGCTCGGACAAGTTTATGAAAACCATAATTCCTTTCTTCATTCTTTTTATTTTGTTGATGAAAGCAAAAGATATGGCAGTAAAATATTCGGGGGAAATGGGGAAGGCGATGATGAAAGCTGGCGCAATGATTGGAGGAGCAGCTGTTGGTGTAGCGACAGGAGGAGCAGCGATGCTTGGAAGACAAACTTTGGGACGCGCAGCTGCGAATATTTCTCAAAGTAATAAATTTAGGGATTGGGCAGCCCAAAGCAAGTTTGGTAAACGAGTGTCAAAAACAGTGGGCGGTGTCGCTTCGGGTAGTTTTGATGCACGAGGAATAAAAGTAGCGGGCAAGGGCTTGAGAGATACTGGACTCAAGGTAGGCAAGAATGTAAAAACCGGTGGTTTTGCAAAAGGAAGAGAAGAAAGTGTAAAGAAAGAAGAAGAATATGCAAACAAAAATCTTGATACCAGCGATTATGGAATGGCAGAATTAACAAGTGGAAAAATGTCGGAAGGAAAAAAGAATCATGTTATAAAGCAAATGAAGGGTGATTTTGGAACCACAAAAGATAAAGACGGAAAAGAAGTAAAAATAAATGAACAAGCTTTTAGGGCAAAACTTCAAGGAGGACTAGATAAAAAAACAGCTAGAACGGTAGCAGATAAAATGAATGTTGCCAGAAGAGGAGATCGTGCAGATTATTTGGGAAGTAAGAGATTTATGACAAACAAGGTAAAAGCAAATAAAGTAAGAACGGATGTGGGAACCATAGAAAAGACCAGAAATTTAGCTCTCACAATGGCAGCACTAGCAACCGCTCAAAAAGCAACTGAAGGCGGAGGAGGCAAGAAACCGCCTGCGGGAGGCGGAGGAACACCACCACCAGAATCAAAAGGACCGGCGGCCCCGACAGGAGGAGTCCCTTTGGGTGGGGTTCATTCATAAAGAACTGTTGAAAAATAAATTAGGGACAGCTTATAAAATTATTAAACAAAATGGACACAGAAACAATAATAAAAAAACAATTGGAAATTTTACCCGAAGAGATAAGAAACCTTTTTACTGACCCAAAAATAAATGAACAAATATTGGGAATTGGTAAAGCTCACAATCTTAATGCCGAAAAATTAGAAATTCTCCAAATGGAAACCACTTTGTTAATGCTAGGATTGACCGGTCCTGATAGATATCCGAATGAATTAAAAAACAGATTAAAGACCGATGACGAAACGGTAAATAATATAGTAAAAGAGATAAATGCACTTATCCCCAACATAATAATAGAAAAACTGAAAGAAATATCTAAAGAAACTGAAGATGAAAATAGAGAAGAAAAAAATAAATTTACAGAGAATATAAAAGGCGAAATATCCTTATTGCCAAAAGAAAAACAAGAGGTGATTAATAATTTTGGCTGGGAAAAAATTGCGGAGGAAATAGGTAAGGGTCACAATTTTTCGGAAGACGAAATAGATATGCTAAAACAGGAGATTGATTTTGTTCTAATTGATTTAAGAGATTCATCCTTTTTTGCAATAAATATAGAAGATGATACTGAAATAAATGAACAGGAAGCAACAAAAATAGCGGAAGAGGTTAACCAAAAAATATTTAAGCCGATGGTGGAAAAGTTAAATGAAATTATCAAAAAAGATTTGAAAAACAGAAATATTCACTGGCAACAGAATTTGGATTTCATTCTTTCGGGTGGAGATTACACGGCTTTTATCAGGAGAGTAGAAAACCCCGCCTCCACCGAGGCTTCGGCGGGCGAAGCAAAAGGAAATAATTTTAACCCTTCCAAATTAGATGATTTAAAAAGTAAATTTACGATATAATTAAACAATATGACAAACGATACACCACTTGATATGTTACAAATAAAAATAGAGCGGGCAAGAGATGCACTGCCGAAAGAGACGAGGCATGCCATCGACTCGGTGGATTGGCGAGCGGTTATTTTAAGTTTCCGAGAAAAGAAGGGCTACAGTTTCGAACAATTGGAAGATTTGGAATTGGAAACAGAACTACTTCTATGCGGACTTTTGAATCCGGTAGATTTTCCGAAAGAATTGGAAGAAAGACTGAAAATGCCCAAACCGCAAGTGGATTTATTGGTGAGTGAAATGAACGAACTCGTTTTCAAAAAAATAAAAGACGAGCTGGTCCGAAATACGGAGAGGCAAGAGATATTTATCAAAAGAGAAGCACCTCTCCCAAACCCTCTCCCTTCGGGGGAAGAGAAAGGAGGAGGTAGTATTCCTCCCATTCACACTATTCTCGAACAAACGCCAGAGATATCAGCGCCCGCCAACCAAACAATCAATAAAGACGAATCAAAAGTTTTAGAAAAAGCCGGGATAGATATAACAGGCCAAAAACTTTCCGGTTCTTTCCAAATGCCAACCAGAAAAACTGAATATGCTTTGCCTACATTTAGTAAAGATAAAATAATAAAAACTTCCAAAGTTGATCCTTACCGCATGGATCCCAACGAGTAAAGGTAAAGTTGAAAGTAAAAAATAAAATGCAATTCAAAGTACCACAATTTTTAGACATAGAAGATAAAATATTTGGCCCATTTACCTTTAGCCAATTCGTATATTTGGCCGGGGGCGCCGGTTTGTGTTTCGTGCTTTTTAAGCTGTTAGGAATTTGGTTCGGCGCAATTCCAATTCTCGCCGTAGCCGGGATCGCTCTAGCCCTAACCTTTTATCGCCCCAACAACAAACCATTGGTAAACATGCTTGAATCCGGCTTAAAATATCTTTTGCAAGATAAATTGTATATTTGGAAAAGACGCAAAAGCAATGTTTTTAAAAAAGAAGAAACTTTAGCCAGCAAAAACAAAGAAGGCGCCCTGAACCAAAACAATATCCGATTAGGGGGAAGCAAGTTGCGAGACTTGGCTTGGAGCTTAGACGTCCTAGATTTGAAAAAAAATGATTAAACAATTATGGCCTTAAAAACAAAAGCAACTCAAGAGTTTGTCCCAATCAAAGAGATTCGTGATGGAATCATCGTTTTAAAAGATGGCGGGCTTCGAGCAATGGTGCTGGCCAATTCTACCAACTTATCCCTCAAATCGAGCGAAGAACAAAGAGCCACTATTATGCAGTTTCAAAATTTTCTAAACACTCTCGATTTTTCAATCCAAATCTCAGTCCAATCGAGAAGACTGGATATCAGACCTTATCTACTACTCTTGGAAAACCGCATCAAGGTGCAAAACGAGCCTTTGCTTAAATTGCAAACCAGAGAATATATTGGTTTTATAAAAAATTTCACCGATTCGACCAGCATTATGACCAAAAGTTTTTTTGTGGTAGTGCCTTACACCGAAACCACCCTAAAAGCGAATTCCGGCATCTTGGGTTCTCTGGCGGGTATTTTTTCAAAGAAAAACAAACAAGCAGAGAAAGCAGAGAAAGAATTGGATTTTGAAGAAAAAAGGTCTCAGTTAGAGGAAAGGGTGAGCGTCATCGAGGAAGGGCTCGCTCGTTGTGGAATCAAAACCGTTTCCTTGGGCACCGAAGAAGTCGTGGAAGCATTTTATAAAGTATTTAATCCAGGCGAATTAGAAGGGAAGATAGAGGTAGAAAGTTAAAATTTTATGTCAATTTTAGATAAATTATTCAAAACAAAAAAAACAGACGAAACAAAAGGAACAAAAATTTCTCCATCCGTTTTAACAGTTCTGCCGGAAGAAATTTATGAATCCGCCAAACTGGAACTGGAAGATATTATCGCTCCTTCTGCCTTAAAGATAGAGCCAAAATCAATCAATTTGGGTGACAAAATCGCCCGCACTTTTTTTATCATTTCTTATCCGAGATTTTTGTCCGATAATTGGTTTTCCCCGATCATAAACTTGGATAAAATCTTCGATGTTTCGATTTTCATCCACCCCATCGACACTTCGCTCGCTCTACGACAATTTCAAAAAAAGGTAGCCGAAGTGCAAAGCCAAATAAGTGTTCGAGAAGGAAAGGGAATGGTTCGAGACCCGATGTTGGACACTGCCTATGAAGACCTGGAGGGTTTGCGCAATAATTTGATCCAAGCGCAAGAAAAAATGTTTGATGTCGGTATTTACATTACCATTTATGCGGACAATGAGCCTGAATTGTTCAAAGTGGAAAATGAAATAAAATCAATCTTAGAATCAAAACTAATTTATATCAAACCGGCTCTTTTCCAACAAAGCGAAGGTTTTAAGAGCGTCATCCCGACCGGCACAGACTTGCTCAATATTCATCAAAAATTAAATTCAGAACCGCTTTCCAGTATTTTTCCATTCGTTTCTTTTGACCTTACTTCCACCCAAGGCATTCTATACGGGGTCAATCGGCACAATTCCAGCTTGGTTATTTTCGACCGCTTTTCGCTGGAGAATTATAATTCGGTCACTTTCGCTAAATCCGGTTCCGGCAAATCTTACGCCACCAAACTTGAAATCTTGAGATCTCTCATGTTTGATGTGGATGTGATCGTGATCGACCCGGAAAGGGAATATGAATATCTGACAGAAGTAGTGGGCGGACGATATTTTAATATTTCTCTTTCTTCCAATCACCATATCAACCCGTTTGACCTGCCGATCCCGCGAGAAGATGAAACAGCCGAAGACGTCTTGCGTTCAAATATTATTAATTTAGTGGGACTTTTCCGATTGATGCTCGGGGGGCTCAATCCAGAAGAGGATTCACTGGTGGATCGAGCCATTTCGGAAACCTATGCCATGAAAGACATCACTCCGGAATCTGATTTTTCTAATATTGAACCACCCCTCCTTTCGGATTTTGAAATGATTTTGGCGGGAATGGAAGGAAGTGAATCGGTCATGCAAAGATTGGTTAAATATACCCACGGTTCTTGGTCTACTTTCCTAAACAAACCTTCGAATGTGGATATTAATAAAAAATTCATCGTGTTTTCAGTGCGAGACATGGAAGATGAATTGAAACCGATCGCCATGTATATCGTGATGCACTACATCTGGACAGCAGTCAGAAAAAATCTAAAAAAGCGACTTTTGGTAGTCGATGAAGCCTGGTGGATGATGAAATCCGAAGACACTGCCTCATTTCTATATTCCATGGCCAAGCGAGGCAGAAAATATTACTTGGGTCTTTCCACCATCACTCAAGACGCAGCTGATTTTATGAAATCAACCTATGGAGTACCGATCATCACCAACTCTTCCATCCAATTATTGCTAAAACAATCTCCAACCACTATCGATATACTCCAGAAAACTTTTAACCTCACGGACGAAGAAAAATATTTGCTTTTAGAGTCAGGCGTCGGCGAAGGAATATTCTTTGCCGGGTTGAAACACGTCGCGATTAAAATTATCGCCTCTTATACCGAAGACCAAATAATTACTTCTGATCCTTCCCAGATATTATCAATTAAAAAAGAAAAAGAAGACGTAGAGAACGCTGAAATGAGAAAACAATAGTGGTATAATATAAATATATGTCAAAAAAAAGCTTCATTTTATTTTTCGTTCTGATTCTCTTGGGTGCTTTTTTCGCTTTGAAAACAAATGCGCAAGTGGAAAGTACCGATATCGTACTCAATATCAATCCAGCCTACCCCAAAGCGGGGGAGAGTGTCACCGCTTCTCTCTCCACCTATACCACAGATCTAAATAATGCCCGAATTTCTTGGATTTTGGACAACCAGACCATGCTGGAAGGGGTGGGCAAAACCAGTTTTTCCTTCAAAGTGGGCAATTCCGGTTTCCAAACAAATTTGGAAGCAAAAATAGAAACGGTGGATGGTTCCACTTTGGATAAAAAAATAATTATTTCTCCTTCGGATATCGACCTGCTTTGGGAAGCGGATAACACCTATGCCCCGCCTTTTTACAAAGGGAAAACTTTGGCTTCCATTGAGGGAAAAATAAAAGTGGTGGCTATCCCGAGTACTCAAAATTTACTTGGCTATAGTTATCAATGGAGGCAGGATGACAAAGGCAAACCGGATTCTTCCGGTTATCAGAAAAATTTTTATATTTACCAAAATAGCTATTTGGAAGACAATAATAAAGTTGGAGTAACTGTTTCGGATCTTTTGGGAAATAATATTGGCTTGGGCCAAATTACCATTACTCCCGGCAATCCAAAAATTATTTTTTACGAGAAAGACCAAAATTTAGGCACCAAGTGGGAAAATGCTTTGACCGATGGATACACCCTAAACAAAAACGGGGATACAATTGTGGCTGAACCATACTTTTTCTCCAGCCAAGATTTAAATTCGGGAAACCTTACCTTCAATTGGTCCTTAAACGGCGAAGATACATTAATTCCGAATCAAAAAAATATCTTGTCTATTAAACCGGAAGATAACAAATCCGGCACCGCCGTTGTCAAAGTAGTCATTAATAATACTCGAACACTTTTCCAATCCTTGGACAAAGAAATCAATGTTAACTTCTAAAACAAAAATAAATAAAATAATAAATTTTTCTTTTTTATTTTTGGTATTGTTTGGGATATTTTTGCCTTTTAAAACAACTCTGGCAGCAGATCAAACAATCAAGCTAGAACGTTTTGCGTGTAATTTAAATGGCTCAACAGATAAGTGGTCTTGGAGTTTTAAAATAACCACAACCAATATCCCAGACAACACAAAAATTTATGGTTATCTTTTCCAGGGAACTACGGCTGTGCCACCCAATCAAACCTCAATAGTAAAAACTAATTATGCACAATATCTCACTGGGTCTGTTTTAGACCCGGGTACCACTTATGGAGTTAATGTCATAGTGGCAGGAATACCAAAACTTGCCATTGCATATACGGAAACAACGCCAGCAGAAGGAGTGAAAACCTGTGGATCGCCACAATCACCAATTATAATCACAAACACCCCCACACCCGCAGTCAGCACAAAAACAACCTACACGCCACTTGCTCCACTCCCGGGAGTAGGAACTCCTGGTTGCGTAGACGCAAAAGGGAAGCCTTGCATTGATACTCAATATAACAAAGACACAAACCCTTGCCCTTTTGGAAATTATTTGAATATTATGATAAAAATATTCCTGGGTCTCTGCGCAGTTTTGGCTGTGATTATGATCGTGTGGGGAGGAATCCAATATATGACAAGCGAATTGGTTTCTTCTAAAGAAGAAGGGAAGAAATCAATTATCAATGCGATCTTGGGGCTTCTCTTGGCGCTTGGGGCCTTTGTTATTTTGAATACTTTAAATCCGAACCTATTGAATATTTGCTTAAATAATTTGCCCACAGCGACGATAACAATAGACCCACAACAAATCGTCAGCGATGTTACCACACCACCAACCTCTGGAGCAGTTTGCAATAATGAATATAAATTAGGAGATGTCTGGCCACTGAGACCAGATGAGCCAAATACCATTGCACAGTTGGTTGTAAATCATATTTCAGTTAATAATCCTATGTCATGTGAACATGTAGGTGATAAATGTACTAGTGTGTATAAATTAGACACCGCTGGGGTGATTAAATTAAAGCAAAATTGTGATAAATATCTAAAGGGAAGTTGTGATATACAAATAACTGGCGGAACTGAGTGTTGGATGCATACTTCAAACGCAAAACTAATACATATGCCAGGTGGTAATATTGTAGATTTACACAAAAGCACTAGTTTAGTAAATTATGTAACTCAAAATGGCACAAATCAGCCACAAATGGTTAAATGGATAGGTGGGAAATTATATCCAATGTATATAGTTGATGGCATGAAACTTGTTGATGAAGCTGAGACAACCCATTATCATGTTTTCTCTTATTAATTTATGTCAAAAAGAAACATCATTTTAATAACAATCGTTTTAGTAATAATAGTTATTATTGCTTTCGTTTTTATATATTCTTACAAACCGGCAAATAATACAGGGGGCGGGACAACCAGCGGGATTAATTTTATATCCAACCTTTTTCCGTTTGGAAAAAGCACGACGACAAATACGGGAAGCGAAACTCCGCCGGTAAATGTTTCGGGCTATGTCCCACCAGCCACAACCGGAACTCCAAAACAATTACTCGCCAAAATTTCAAGTATGCCCATCGCTGGTTATACTGTTTTTATGAAGGAAAGATATACAGCAGTGCCTGCAGTGACTTTAAACCCCTCCCCGGCCCTCAGTACCACAACAGCGACAGATAATTCAACAACAAATACACCCCTACCCAACCTCCCCCTTAGTAAGGGGGAGGAGCAAGGAGGGGGTCTAACTCCACCAATACCTATTGTCCCCACTCCTCCTGCCACTGAATTTGCATCGAGCTTAAGATACGTGGAAAGAGCCACTGGGAATATTTATGAAACTTTCGCAGATAATATCGATGAGCGCAAATTTACTACGACCGTAATCCCTCAAGTCTATGATGCATATTTTGGAGGAAGCGGACAGTCTCTTTCTATGAGATATCTAAAAGAAGACGGAAGGACTATAGAAACATTTGCGGGGACCTTACCCAAAGAAGTTTTGGGCCAAGATAGTTCCGTTTCAAACGAAATAACGGGAGCTTTTTTGCCGGAAAATATTACGGACATCAGTATTTCTCCAAACACTTCTTCAATGTTTTACTTATTTGAGAGTGGAAATGGCACGATTGGAGTAACTGCCACTCTTTCCGGAAATAGTAAAAATCAAATATTTAATTCTCCGTTTACTGAATGGCTCTCCCAGTGGCCCAATACCAGAATGATTACTTTAACCACCAAGCCTTCTTATGCTACTCCGGGATATATGTATTCTCTCGACCCAAGCCTTAAAAAGGTGACTAAAATCTTAAGCGGGATCAATGGACTCACGACCCTTACCAGCCCGAGTGGCAAGTTGGTTTTATATAATGATAATAATTTAGCCTTGCGGGTCTACAACACCGATACGGAAAATTCTGTTTCCATTGGAATTAAAACTATGCCGGAAAAATGCGTATGGGGGAGTGATAGTACTACGCTTTATTGCGCCGTTCCTAAATACGTTGACGGGAGAAATTTCCCAGACACCTGGTATCAAGGAGAAGTTTCTTTTTCAGATGACCTTTGGAAAATAAACGTGGAGAATGGAAATGCGACAGATATTGCTGACCCGACTGCTTTTACAGAAGGTGAGGAGATAGATGGAATAAAACTGTCCTTGGACCAAAATGGAGATTATCTATTTTTTGTGAATAAAAAAGATTCTTATCTTTGGGAGCTGAAACTCAAATAGTTCCTATGTATTTAATCACCACCCGGCGAGCCATGCCTTCGCCCTCCGATTCGGTTTTTAAATCAGTCGCTTCCGCTAAAAATTCATGCACAATTCTGCGCTCATAGGCCGGCATCGGGTCAACTTCTATATTTGATTTAAAATATCTGGCGCGCTCAGCCATCATGTGGGCAATCGCATGAATATTTTCAATTCGTTTCTTT
The DNA here is from genome assembly GCA_903895055.1 of uncultured bacterium. GTDB lineage: Bacteria > Patescibacteriota > Minisyncoccia > Phycocordibacterales > UBA9973 > UBA9973. The sequence continues at coordinate 3,085 of CAITSL010000053.1, read as the reverse complement.
TGAAAATCATTAATATCAATCAGAATTTGATTCTCCTCTCCCTCTGCTGTCTTATTTTCAATCATTTTTCTGGCTAGATGATTTAAAGCAAAAAGCGCTTCGCCACCACGCCCAAGGAAATAATGGGGCTCCCTCGTTTCCACTCTAAACCAAATTGTTTTTTTGTCATCTTCATTTACAGAAATCCCAACCAGGGGGATGGTGGTTTTTTCAATTAATTCTTTTATTAAATTTTGGATTTCATTTTTTTCCATCTTATTTTTATTTTATAACCAACAAGTCCTTCTTTTTTTTGGCATAGAGCTGTTGACCCACGGCAAAGATATTACTGGTAATCCAGTATAAGGCAACTGCTCCAGAAATACTATAAGCGATAAAAGCCACAATGAAAGGAAAAACATATTTCATTTGCATATTCATGCTTTTAGCAAAGCTATCCTGGAAAGTGCCTTTACTGTCCTTGGAAAGACTTGGTTTAGGCATATAGTACGCCTGAAAGAATTGCGATACCCCGGCCACAATTGCCAATCCAATACTTTTGGTACCCAAGTTAATAAATCCCAAAAAGTTCATATTGATATTTACAGGGGCATGAATAAATGGGTAAAGAGAACTTACGTCAAATTTAAGACCTTTTAGAAAAACATAATATAAAGCAAAAATAATCGGAATTTGGATTAAAAGTAGTAAACAGCCAGAAAAAGGGTTGGTTTTGTATTTTTTATAAAGTTCAAAGGTTTGTTTCGCTTGTTCTTCTTTACTTAATTTACTATCCTTTATTTTTTTTAATTCAGGATTCAGCAAATTCATTTTGGCCTGACTTTCGATCGAACGCTGAGAAAGAGGGAAGAGGACTGCTTTCACTAAGATGGTCAAAAGGATCACTGCCACCCCGACGTCTCCGCCCGGAACAATTGAAACAAAAAAGGCCAAAATGTTCAGTAATGGCTGGTAAAGAATCAAATTCCAAATATGGGATAACATTAACATTCTCTTATCTTATATGAAAAAACGAAAAAAATCTACTACCTCAGTAATTAAAAAAAGTAGAACAGAAAAAACCCTTATTTTACTGGGTCAAAATGGTTTTTCTGCCACGGGTGGCAACGGAGAATACGAAAAAATCCAAGTCGAATGCCTTTTAGTGTGCCATATTTGTTTATCGCCTCCTTGGTGTACTCCGAACAAGTAGGATAAAAAACACAACTTGGTTTTTTAAGTGGAGAGATATATTTCTGATAAAAATCAATTAATTTTACCGAGTATTTTTTTAATTTCATTTTCAATTTCCGGAAGAGCGATAACTTTTTTAAAAATAAAAACACCCGAAAATCCATTTGGAATGGTGCTAAAATATTTTTCTAAAATCAGATATCCACGTCTCCTTAGATAATTTCTCCTGACCGCTCTTTTTTCAACCGCTTTCGGTACCACGAAGGAAATTTGTGGGGGAGTAGTATTTTTTTTAAAAAGATATTTTAAATTTAAGGCGACAGAACCAATAAAAGCACCTTTTTTGAAGATTTCTCCCACTAACTTTTTATTAACCCTATTTTTTTTGGGTAACATAGCGCCAGAGGAATGAATTAAACAGAAAGTTTGGCTCGTCCTTTTTTCCTTCTTTTGGAGAGCACCCTTTTGCCGTTTTTGGTTCTGGACCTAACTAAAAATCCATGGGATTTGGCTCTTTTTCTTTTGTTGGGTTGATACGTTTGCGACATGGGGGTAGTATATAACATTATCAACAGTTTATCAACATAGTTAATAAGGTTTTTTATTTCTATTATCAACTAATATAGTATAATCTCACGCATGGATACCAGAGAACTTTGGAAAAAATGTTTAATGGAAATTGAAACAACTGTTTCAAAAGCAAATTTCAGCACCTGGTTTAAAAATACTTCGATTTTAAGAGAGGAAGCTGGGATTGTTTATGTGGGCGTACCTAACGAATTTGTGCGTGATTGGTTAAAACATAAATATCATAAATTAATTACCAAAACAATCGCGGACACATATATAAATATGAGGGCAGTGGAGTACATTATTACTAAAACAGAAGCAGTAAAACAGGAATTATCCAATATTTATACCAGTGAACAGTTCCCAAAGCAAGAACTCCCTTTGAGGGACCTTTATATCAATCCGGAAGACAAATTGAACCCCCGTTATCATTTTAACTCTTTTATTGTGGGATCTTTTAATGAGCTCGCTTATGCGGCTTCTCAGGCGATTATAGAAAACCCCGGAACCAAATATAACCCATTTTTTGTCTATGGCTCAACTGGACTTGGAAAAACTCATTTAATTCAAGCGGTAGGGAATGCCATAAAAGAAAAATATCCCAATAAAAAAGTGCACTATTTAACTTTGGAAAAATTTGCTACTGATTTCATAAATTCATTGCAAAACAACAAAGCAAATTCTTTTAAGGAAAAATATCGCAAATATGATCTTTTAATAATTGATGATATCCAATTTATAGGCAAGATGGAAAAAATTCAAGAAGAACTTTTCCATACTTTTAATACTTTTTATGAAAATAACAAACAAATTATTTTTTCCTCCGATAAACATCCCAATTATATCCCAGAGTTAGCGGACCGCTTAAAATCGCGCTTTGCCGCCGGAATGATTGTGGATATTACCGAGCCGGAATATGAATCCAGGCTCGCAATCCTCAAAGTCAAACTTCAAGAACAAGGTGTTGAGTTGGAACAAGATATTTTGGAGTATGTCGCTTCCAATATCCATGGCAATATTCGTGAACTAGAGGGAAGCCTGAACACTATTGTATGTCAATATCGCCTTAAAAATAAAATGCTTTCAATCCCGGACGTTAAAAGTCTATTAAAAAACAACATCGGACCTAAAAAAAACGTATCTGTAAAAGATGTGGTAAAAATAGTGAGCGATTATTATAATTTGGAGGAGACATCTGTTTACGAAAAAACCAGAAGAAAAGAAATTGTCAAAGCCAGACAGGTGGTAATGTATCTCCTTCGAGAAGATTTTAATGTCTCCTATCCATTAATTGGACAAAAACTGGGAGGCAAAGATCATACTACTGTTATCCACTCTTATT
>CAITSL010000052.1 GCA_903895055.1 uncultured bacterium | reverse complement strand
CTCTATTACGGTTTATTTTTCTTGGTCATTTTATTTTTGTTAGTGGTAAGTCATTTAGGCAATACTGGCATTTTTTATCAAAATAATGGTTCGACCTTGCTCACCATAAAAGAAAAAGAAGTAATAAAAACAACGGAGCTTCCTTTAATTCCTCCCGTTCTCCCAATCCCGCCTTTGGATAAAGATGCCTATGATTTAAAACTGAAAGAATTAGCCAACAATCCTCCTCCGGTTGTTCCAAAACCGATTGTGAAAAAAGTAAAAGATCCGAAAACGGGCAAAATCACCTTAGTTTCGGTTCCGGCGCCAGTAATTGTCCCGAAACCGAATCTCTGGCCGGTAAAGGCTGTCTATCCGAATGCTGGAGCAATACTTCCTTTTAATCGTATTGTCGCTTATTATGGTAATTTATATTCAACCAAAATGGGAGTGCTCGGAGAATATCCCAAAGACGAGATGTTGACTAAGTTGGAAAGAGAAGTGAAAAACTGGGAAGTAGCCGATCCGGCAACTCCGGTAATTCCGGCCTTGCATTATATCGTGGTGACTGCGCAAGGGAGTGGCGGAGCCGATGGTAAATATCGCTTTCGCATGCCGGACACTGAAATAAATAAAGTTTTGGCTATGGCGGAAAAAATAAATGGACTGGTTTTTCTGGATGTTCAAGTCGGGCTTAGTAGTATTCAAACTGAATTGCCCTTACTCGATAAATATTTGAAACTGCCAAACGTGCATCTCGGAATTGACCCGGAATTTTATATGAAAACCGGAGCAAAGCCAGGGAAGGTGATAGGCACAATTAATGCAACCGAAATAAATTTTGCCCTGGAGCATCTGGCTCAGATTGTAAAAGAAAATAATCTGACTCCGAAAATTTTAATTATTCATCGTTTCACCCAAAAAATGGTTACCAATTATCAAAATATAAAAATCTTACCCGAAGTGCAATTTGTGATGGACATGGATGGTTGGGGAGGCAAAGCCAAAAAAATAAATACTTATAAACAATTTATCTACAAAGAGCCGGTGCAATTTACCGGTTTTAAATTATTTTACAAAAATGATGTGATCGAAAAGGGGACTACTCTTTTTACTCCCGCAGAACTGTTGAAACTAAATCCCCGCCCGAGCTATATTCAGTTTCAATAAATATGTTATAATGCCCTTATGAAACAAACACGTTTAGATCAATTAGCAGACGGAATTTTTGCCATCGTGATGACTATCTTGGTGTTTGAAATCCGGGTGCCGGAACTTTCCGGTGCGGTGGACAATCAAACCCTTTTTAATTCACTGGTCGCGCTCCTGCCGATCTTTATCAGTTATCTTTTGGGCTTCTCGCTTTTGTTTACCTATTGGCGCAGCCATCACTTTATCGCCTCGATTTTGGCCAAAAATATTGATACCAAGTTTTCCAATTTGAATGCTGTTTTTTTCTTTTTTATCGGCTTGGTTCCATTTTCGGCGCATCTCCTCGGCAATTATAGTTATTCGGAAGTAGCGATTATCTTTTTTGCCGTGAATATTATTTTAATCGGTTTCTCTCTTTTCCGAATGCGAGAGTATGCCATCAAATCCACCACCATCGAAAATATGCCTTTTACTAAAATAGAAAACGAACATGCCAATATGCATATTTGGTTTCCAATCGTCGCATCTGTTATCGCAGTACTTGTGTCATTTTTTAGTGTTGGCGTTGCCTTTCTTTTTTTCACTCTAGCAATCCTGTTTAATCTTTCGGACAGAAGTACCAAATATACTTTTTTTGTGATTAATTTGTTTTACAAAGAGTCAGAGAAATAAAAAAAGAGTTAGGCACATATTGTTATGCATAACTCTTTTTGAATATTTTCTTTCGGAATACGATTCCTGCTATTCCTAAGATTAGTAGCACTATGGTCAAAAATAATGGCCATGAGATCCAATTTATAAATAAGCCAATTCCTAGCCACATAAATGCTGTGAAGGTGAGACTTAATAAAAGCAGAAACCATCTTTTTACTGTGT
>CAITSL010000051.1 GCA_903895055.1 uncultured bacterium | reverse complement strand
TCCCCTAACAAAAAAATGGGAGTATCTGCGCTTAAAAGAAGATGGCACCCCGGCCGCAGGTACCTTCCGCGGCTGGCCGCAGACCGCGGCTGAAGTAACCTTGATGGACCCGTGTTGCGGGTCAGGGCATTTCCTGGTAGCCGGATTCGATATGCAGGTCGAAATGCGAATGGAAGAGGAAGGTCTGGGCGAAGCTGAAGCTGCAGAAGTGGTGCTGCGCGATAACATCTTCGGGCTGGAACTTGACCCACGCTGCACCCAGATCGCGGCTTTTGCTCTGGCGCTGGCGGCTTGGAAGCGTGGTGGCTACCGGCTCCTGCCTGTACCTAATGTAGCTTGCTCAGGTATCCCGGTGCAGGGACAACTAGAAACATGGCTGAAACTGGCCGGGAAGGACACCCGCCTGCGAGCCGCCCTAGAACGCTTATATCAGTTGTTCAGTGATGCCCCGGACCTCGGCAGCCTGATTAACCCAGCTGACTTACCGCAGAATGAAATGTTTATATCTAGTTACGATGAAGTCTCGCCGGTGCTTGAGCAGGCACTGGCGAAGGAACGCTCTGCTGACGATCCTGCCGCTGAAATCTTTGGCATTGCAGCTGAAGGGGTGGCAAAGGCGGCACATTTATTGGCTGGGAGATATACATTAGTAGTAACTAATGTTCCATACTTGATGAGAGGCAAGCAAGAGGAGACCCTAAGAGACTTTTGTAATATCCAATATCCGTTGACAAAGTCAGACTTATCAACGGTTTTTGTTGAAAGATGTCTCGAGTTTTCTACCGAACATTGCACTACTGCTCTCGTTACTCCGCAAAGTTGGCTTTATCAGCATACATATTCGAACATGAGAGAGCAAATCCTAAAGAATAAAGAATTTTCCTTTATTGCTCGATTGGGCCCCTCTGCCTTTGAAACAATTTTAAAGTTGTTATTTTCATATTCATAATCACTGGCAAAAATCAAATCTCCCTTTTCTTTTGGGATACTATGAATCTGATAATTTTTATTTACATATCCAATAATTTTATTAAAATAATTTTCATTGCCCATTAATTGTGACTTAAAAGTTCCTTGAAAAAGTGATCCAGAACGAGAATTTTTTATATTAAAATAAGAAGTATAGCCTCCTTGCAATTTTTGCATAAACTTAGCTATGCCACCATCCTCTAGTTGTTTTAAAACAAAATGAAAATGATTCGGATTTAAACAATAAGCAACGACTGAGACTAAAGGCTCAGATAGGGCCTTAGGCCCTATCTGATTAGTTTTTCTTAAATTAGCTAGACTTATTATTACTTTAATTTGATTAAATTCAAGAATACTTTCAATAAAACGTTTAATATCTTGCTTATCGCTAAAGATATCACGTTTATCTACTCCGCGATTGTATATATGGTAATATTCATTAGTTATAATACTTTGTTTCCTCATAAAATATTAATACCATGCCCCAGATAGGGCCTTAGGCCCTATCTGGGGATTTACGTTTACGCTAATTTCCTTAATTCGGCTTCGTATCTTTTCATTATTTCCAGAGAAGCTTCTTGTTGACTCTTGCCCTCTTTCATTTTTATTTTAATTTCTTCGGCAATTTTTTTAAAAAGCTCCGGATTTTTCTCCATCATCATTATCACCAAGTCTATCTGCGCTTCGGGAACTCCCTCCGTTCGAAGCATTTTTTTTAATAAGAAATTTTGAAACATATAATTATTTATCTATTATTTTAAAATTATCTCCAACTTTAGAAATATTTTTTCTTCGTCTGATAAAATAAATTGCTCCGCCGGAGACAATCAACAATACCACCAATCCGCCCCAAAAGAAATAGGATTCTTCACTTGGTGGCGTTGCCACCAAATAAGTCGGATCAATTGGATCAATCAAATTTTTTTTAGGTTCAGCCACAATTTTTGTTTTGATTTTGGGCACTTCTGTCTTTGATTTTGTTTCGATTATTTTTGGTTTTGGTTTTGGTTCAGGTGCAATAGGAACAATTGGCGGAACAACGAGAATGTTTGCAACCGGAGGAATATTTTGAACCGGAACACTGATGCTTACAATATTCGGCGCTCTTGGAGTAGGCGAAGCCACAATCCAGCCACTTGTCATTTTTTGGATACTCTCTCCGTCAGGTGGATTAGGAATGTTTGTACTCGCATCTCCCCAACTTATTTTGTCGATCACCATCCCCTTTGAATTTTTTAATTGAATAGTATTTGATTCGGTTAAAGTTAAAGCACCCTGTACGATATCGGCATTTTGCATCGCGCCCCTGGAAATCAAAAAATAGCCATTCGGGCCAATCACCTTTCCTTTAAAATTAGTTTTGGAAACGAGCGATCCAAAATCAGTTTGATTCTCCGTTTTTCTCTGGAGATACCAGCCGGAAAGATCAACCGTTTGATTGCCCTCATTATAAAGTTCGATAAATCTGGCTCCGGTGGGATTCAATTCCACTTCGTTGATAACCACTTGCGCTTGGACTACTCGAAACCCCAAAAAAAGAAATAAAAGTGCCAAAATAAATGTTAATTTTATTTTCATTTGTGCTATTATTATATCATGATGAAGAAAATAGACTTTTTAGCCATTGGGGATATCGTGATAGACGCATTTATTAAACTGGAAGATGCTCACGTACATTGCAATCTTGATAAAGTTGGCTGTGAACTCTGCCTTCGTTTTGGAGATAAAATTCCTTATGAATCGGTTACAATTATTCCGGCCGTCGGCAATAGTGGCAATGCAGCCGTGTCGGCGTCCCGATTGGGACTCAATACTCTGCTCTTGACTAATGTTGGGGATGATCGATACGGACAAGATTGTCTGGATAAAATCAAGGCAGAAAAAATCGGCACCGAATTTGTAAAAATAAATAAAGACAAACGGACCAATTATCATTATGTGCTGTGGTATGATGTGGATCGCACTATTTTGGTCAAGCATCAAGCTTATGAACGGGAGTGGCCCAAAGAAATAGAAAAAGAAGAAAATATCCCTGCTTGGATTTATCTGACGTCGCTCGGAGAAAATTCTCTTCCCTTTCATGATGAGGTAGTGGGATATCTGGATAAGCATAAAGAGGTAAAACTGGCCTTTCAACCCGGGACTTTTCAGATGAAATTCGGCGCCAAAAAGTTAAAAGATATCTACACCCGCGCCGAAATATTTTTCTCCAACGTGGAAGAAGCCGAAAGAATTTTGGGGAAAGAAAGTGATGGGGAAAATAAAAATATTTTGGAATTATGTAAAGGCATTCACCTGCTCGGGCCCAAGATGGTTGCTCTTTCTGATGGAGAGCGGGGCGCTTATTTATATGTAAGCGAAGAACTTTGGCATCATACTATTTATCCGAATGCTTCTGCCCCGCTCGAAATCACCGGCGCCGGCGATGCTTTCTCTTCCACTTTCACCGTGGCGCTGGCGCTCGGCCTTTCACCCCTCGAATCCTTTGCTTGGAGCCTCGTTAACCCCATGTCCGTAATTCAATATATCGGCGCGCAAGCGGGGCTTTTGACGCGCGAAAAACTGGAAGCATATCTCAAAGACGCGCCGAAAAGTTACAAGCTAACTCAGATAGAGCCTTAGACTCTAGATAGAGTCTAAGGCTCTATCTGAAACTATCCCCGAAGGGAAGGGTTTTCTATTTCTTGACCGGAGGAATTTTGATATTTCCATTGGTTCCGGAAGTAGTTGTAGGAACAGTTGCCGGAGCGCTTCCATTTTGGAGAGAAGTCAAGTATTGTTGCAAACTCGTATCTTGAGGAGAAAGACTCAACGCCGATTGCGCGTAAGTAATGGCTTGCGCACTGTTTCCTTGATTTTTTGCAATTTGGGAAAGCAGAATGAAAGCGTCAATATAATCGGGCTTCAGAGCAAGTGCCGCCTTGGCCGCCTCGGTCGCTTTGGGTAAATCTTTGCTGTTAAAATACAAACGCGCCAGATCCAATTTCAAACTTGGATTGAGTGGATTGTAAGTAGCCGCCGACTGATAAGCGCTCACCGCTTTGTCGAGCGCGCCCGTGGCTCCGAACAAAACTCCCGCTTCATAGACAGAACCCAAAGATTCCCAATTTAAATAATCCGTCTGATTATAAGCCACCGCCAATTGGGCGCTTTTGGTTGCTTGATCAAAATCGGTTTGCAATTCGGCTTTTTCCGCATCCGAGAGAGTCGCGCCACCAGTCGCTTTGGAAACTAGGGCATTAGCTTTCAAGAGATACACTTGGGAATAAGTTCGCAAATATAAATCATTGGAATAAAGGGTCACGGCTTTGTTGATATTGGATTCCGCTTTTTCAATGGTACTTGACACAAGGGTATTTTGGAAATAAATGATAGAAACAAAACGCTCCGAATATCGGAAGACTATTGAAACCGAAGCCATCATAATGATGATAATAACCAGAATGGCAAAAAAACTTTTTCGGGTATCTTCCAGGAAAGAAAAGACCATTTCTCTTTTGGAATTATCCCCGACCGAAAGTCCGATAAAGACTCCAAGGAAAGCGAAGGCCAAGAGAAAGAGAGTCGGACCGATCGGATAGAATAAGGAAACGATGAACAGATAAAAGGACATCATGAAAAAGAGCGCCATTTGTATATTCAGATTTCCTTCCCGATGGGAAACAAAAAATAATTTAAAACCGGTAAAGAGTAAGAGCGCAAGGAAAGAGAGCCAAGCCAGAATGCCCAAAACTCCGGTCGTCACGGCAAAAGTCGGCATTAGCCCAGAGCTTTCGTTAAAAGAAGTATTCCAGAAGATGGTGTCGTTGATTTCTTTCGGTTTATACAGATTCCACATTTCGGTAAATTTGTTCGGTCCGGCGCCCAAGATCGGATCTTTCAATAAAACCGATTTGGTCACTTGCAGGGTGGCGACAAAAGACGGCCTCACTTCCGTATTGGAAATTCCAAAGAGGTTCGGCAAAAATCCGCCGATCAGTTGCCCCGACATAAAGAAGATGAGCGAAATCATCATCACGGCAAAGGAAGTAGCCGGGAAACTTCTTTGCTTCCCTTCTCTTTGACCCGCGATGGAAAGAGAAATTTTATAAATAAAAACGAATAAAGCGAAAAGGCCCAAAATAATCCATTCAGTCGGGAAATTAATAACCGCCACCAAAATAACAGAGAGAGCAATCAGAATCCAAAGGAATAATTTGGCTAACCGGGGAATGGAGAAAAATTCCAAGGTAAAAACAGAGAGAATGGTAAAGAGTCCGGCAAAAATCGCCAGCGCATTCCAAGCGCCCAAGACATTGCCGGTTTTGCCGGCTAAAATTCCTCCAAAAGAGGTCATATTCGGCACAAATAAATGTAAGACTTGAAAAACCAAGACCAAGACGGAAGAAGCCACCACTCCCAAAAAGAGCACTTTGGCATTTTTAGAATCTCTAAAATAAATAGCGGACATCAACATTAAAAGGAAAGCCGAGAGCATAAACCAAAAAGTGCCCGGATCAAGCATCGTGCCGAAAAAAGACACTTTCATGGTCGTGGAAAAGAAAGCGGATAAAAGAAAGACCAAAACTATTCCAAGACCGGAGATCAGAAACCAAGACCGAGGCAAAGTAATTTTACCGTCGGAAAATCGAGCCACTGCCCAGAAAATAATAGAGACGGCGAGCCCGACTATCAAGAGCAGCCCCTTGGAAGTCTCCACCGGAATGCTGGAAAAAGGCAAGAAGAAAATTGGTAATAAGACGACTACCACAAACAAAGCCCAAAACGAAATTCTATCTAAGGTATTTGATAACATAATTTTTTCCGCTTCTGGCGGAATAATATTAATAATAAAAATGACTGACTAATCCCTAATTATAGCATGAATAAAAAAAAGATAGCAATTCACTTCTCCCCAGATAGAGCCTTAGACTCTAGATAGAGTCTAAGGCTCTATCTGGGTGAGGTTTTTAGGGCGACAGGCTTCTTTTAATACTTAAATCCCCCAGCTCCCTTTTTTTCTTTGTCGTCACCGTATTCCGCTCGGAAACGTTTCCAAGACTTTTCCAAATGAAACATTTTTATGCGACAACTCACATATCTGCCGATCAGGTCTTCAATCAAACTTTGGTCCAGCTTGGCGCCGTAAAGTCCCCTCGCATGTTCCAGATATACGACCATTTTATTTGATGCCGACATTGCTTTTTCCAGATAGCCAACCCCAAGCGCAAAATCGGCAAAACGAAGTGAATGCGATTCGGCGACAAAAAGCGGAACTGCGAGCGCGCAGTCGGAAAGTCGCTCCGCATAAGTGTATTTCAATTTGCCGAGATTGGGTATTATATTTTTTGATATTAAAACCGCGCATTCAATGGTCCCTTGATAAATATCCAAATCGCGAAAGGTTTTGACTGGACGTTTGGGTGCGAATTTATAACTCCCAGTGCCGAAATTGCCTGTGCTGTTGAACCTGTTCCCCCGGGGACCTGCTTTAACCCCGCCAACTTCGGCAGCGGGACGCTCATATTCGTTTCTTGTTTTGTCCCATTTTTTATCCATAAATTTTATATAATCACAACTTTTCCTTTATCTTCTCTCGGCACTTCGACTTTGGTGCCGTCTTTAAAATTCACGAAACGTTTGCGTGGTTTTACTGCTTTACTTTGTAATTTTTTCACCACGTGCAGCGGGAAGAATTGAAAATAATCTTTCTCATCAAACCAAGCGCAAGTGAATTCAAAGAGCCGCAGACCGGTCAGGCGTGAAAGCGCCAACGCGTACCAAGTGAGTTGTTCTATCGGGCGTTCTTTGGCCGCATTCGGTTTGTAATCCAGAATATGCACTTGACCGTTTCTTATTTGGATTAGGTCGATATGCCCCGTCAAGAGTCGTGGAAATGCGATTGTTTTTTTTGATCCTTTCAAGGTAATAGTCCCCAAAGGAAATACTTTACTCCCGTCAACATCGGCAGCGGGACGATCAGAAATTTTAAACTTCAAAACATTCTCCATATATTCCACATCTTCCCGCCTGATATAAACCGGCACTTCAGTCGCTACGGTGACTGAATCATTGGCGATAAAAAATCGCTGGAGCGCCTCATGGCGCGCCTTGTTTTCCGAGACCGTTTGCAAAACAAAAGCGGCCAGACGATTGGCATAATTTGATTTGCTTCTCACAATCATATCGGCAACGCTAAATTTGCTTCGCACTTCGCTCATTCGCTCGCCCTCGGCAAAATATTGATGAGGCGTTTCGCTTGAGACCGCGTCCAGATATTCTTTCAGCCGGCGAAGATTACGATTGCCAAATTCCGTCAACATTAGGGAAGTTTTCGCGCGATGATAGCGAAAACGGTAAAGTTGGCGATGCGCCATTGAAACCACTTCAACCGTGTCTTTCGGCTTGCACATTTTGATTGCATAGGGGCGCAAGCGTTCATAACGGCAAAGGTCTTTGTATTCTTGGATCCATTCGGATAAAGTTTCCGGCTGGGGATTAACTTTGAACTTTTGCTCCAAAAGCGAGCAGGTTTGTTTCAAAGAAAATCCCAAATTATAATAACTCATCCCTTCAATCACCACATTTAACGGAAAATGTTTGCCTTTGACATCTTGCGCGGTAAAGGTGCGAGCGCACTCGTCATTCTTGCACAAATACAGCTGAACTTTTTGATACCGATTTTCGCGAATTCCTCGCTTAACGAAGTTTTTGGATTGGCAATAGGGGCAGTGATCCGCAATCTTACTCTCGCCTATTTTATTTTTTGGATTTTCATCCACCATTTTTTTATTTTGCTTTTTCCAACTTTTCCACCCGAATAGTTAGTTTATTGAAATCTTCATATCTAACCCTATTTAGAGATATATCATCAATCCTATTATTGACTCCAGCGATTTGACTTTTAAGTCCTTCTACTTTTACATTAAGTCCTTCGACTTTTACATCAAGTCTTTCAACTTTTGTATCAATTTTTTCAATTTTT
>CAITSL010000050.1 GCA_903895055.1 uncultured bacterium | reverse complement strand
TTATATTCTTCCGATCAAAATGGTAAAAAAATAGATATTTATCAATTTGAAAACAAAGATAAACTGGTGAGGGTCCTGATACATGAACTAGGTCACGCGCTTTCGCTAGATCACGTAAATAATCCAAAGGCCATAATGTATAAAACAAATAATGGAACCAATCTAACCCTTACCGCTGACGACATCAACGAGCTCAAGGCGCATTGTGGGATAAAATAAAAATATTTGTGCCCTCACTCCGAATCGAACGGGGATCTATTCCTTAGGACGGAACTGTTCTATCCATTGAACTATGAGGGCATTAACCATAAGATAACACAAAAAAAGCCAATTGAGAATTGGATTTTGGCTGAAATTATGCTAAAGTATTTTCATTGCCGAGGTAGCTCAGTAGTAGAGCATTCCCCTGAAGAGGGATTGGTCGGCAGTGCGATTCTGCCCCTCGGCACAACAAAAAATCCTCAGCTTTAGGCTGAGGATTTTTACTAAATTGATTTCACTTTTACGCTGGTTTTCTTTTCCTTGTCTATTTTCGGAAGTTTGACAGTGAGCAGACCATGTTTTTCTAACGCTTCGGATTCTTCGGGGTCCACTTCGGCAGGGAGGAGAATTGTTCTGGAAAAAGAACCCCAATATAATTCTTTGGTAAAGAAATTTTCTTCGCTGACTGTTCTAGATTCTTCTCTTTTCCCTCTAATCGTGATCATATCTCTGGCGATCGTTAATTCTAAATCTTCCGGTTTTACGCCGGCCACCATTGTTTGAACGATAATCTCTGTCGGGGTCTGATAAACATCCACCGTCAACTCGGCTTCTTCCGATTCTTCCTCGATCCAATTATTGTCTTTTCCTTCACTTCTGACCGATATTTTTTTTATTTCTTCTTCAGAATCATCGCCAGCTTTCATGCTTCCGGTTAATCTCTCAAAAAAACTTCTTTTTTTATTGTGCATATATTTTTTGTTAATTTTTAATTTTGACCACTTATTCTTCTTAATTTTTCAAAAAGTAGTAAGTTGATAATTGTTGCGACCCAAAGGAAAGCGAACACTTTTAAGAAATCACTTCCATTGTTATCCATTATAAAAAAATTAAAGCTACTATGCAAGGCAATAGCCAATAAAAGGCCTGCCCAAAGGTATAATTGCTTTTTAAATTTTCCCAAATAGAACGAAAGTCCAAGCGCAATACCAATCATTCCACTCGAGACCGTATGGAGTAAGGTCGAACCCAGAAATCGGAGTTGCCCAGTCATGAGCCCAACCGTCGCTTGATCAAGCGACAACGGTTTTATTAAAAAGAGGACATTTTCAAAGGCCGCAAAACCGAGGGCGACGGTAATCAAAAAAATCGGCCAGTCTATCGGTTTATGAATATATTTAGTTTTAGCTAAAATAACTATGACTACCAGCAGTTTCAATATTTCTTCTACGCTGGCCCAACCGATGATTTGTAATTTATTTATCGAAGTGATATTTTGAATAAATTGCTCGATCGGAATCGCGATAAAAACTAAAACCATTCCAAAGATAAAACAAAAAGCAATCAAACCACTTGGTTCCGGGTCTTCCTTATCTTCTTTCAGCCAAAACCAGAGCCAGAAAAGAGAGGGGATTATCCCTACCAGTACCGCTAGCGTTATTATTTTTGGATCTGTGGTCAACATTTTATAAGGGCTTGTCCCGCGAAGCTTTAGCGAAGTGGGGCCATTTTTCTACCATTAACAAATTTTTATTTTTAATCGGTAATGTTTGCCAAATTTCTTCGGTAATAAAAGGCATAAACGGATGCAACGTTTTGAGGAGGGTAGTCAGTTGATTAAACAAAAGAGCTTTAGCGGAATCCACATTTTTATTTTCCAAGATTTTTTTCTTGGAACGTTCGATAGTGATATCGGCGAAAGTATGCCAGAAATAATGATACAATTTTTCCGCGACAATATAGAACTTGTATTCGTCCATTTCTTTAGTGATTTCCGTCAGTAAATTTTTTAGTTCCTCGTCCGTGGCCTTGTCTTCTTCGTCGTAAACAGGATCGAGCGGAACAGCAAAATCTTTTGTATTATCCAAAACAAAACGCGCGGCGTTCCAGATTTTATTCGAGAATTTACTGTAAGCTTTCACTTTTTGGATATCAAATTTTGAATCGGCGCCGGGTCCAATGCCGACAATCATGGACATGCGCAGCGCATCTGCTCCATATTCTTCTATTATTTCTATTGGGTCCACGCCATTATTTAAGGATTTGCTGAATTTTTGTCCTTTGGCGTCTCGGAGTATTCCATGTAGATAAACTGTCTTAAAAGGGATTTCGTTTATTAAATATTGAGACATCAATATCATTCGCGCAATCCACATAAACAAAATTTCATATCCGGGATTTATAACACTAGTCGGATGAAAGTTCTTTAAGTCCGGTGCATTCATGTCGGGCCAGCCCAGAGTCGAGAAAGTCCACATCCCTGAGGAAAACCAAGTGTCCAAGGTGTCCGGATCTTGTTCCCAGCCATCACCTTTTGGTGCTTCCATTCCACAATAAATTTCTGATTCTTTGCCTGTTGTGAGCGAAGTCGAACGATACCACACCGGAATCTGATGTCCGTACCAGATTTGTCTCGAAATACACCAGTCGTGAAGATTTAGAACCCAATTGAAATAAACTTTTTCAAAATGTTTCGGAATAATTTTTATTTTGCCTTCCTGCACTGGTTCCAACATGAGTTCTTTTAGTGATTTATCGTTTCTGGCTGGAATTTTTTTGTTGACATCTACAAACCACTGTAACATTATTTGGGGTTCGATTATTCCACCGGAACGTTCGGCCGTGGCTACTCGATTTACATAATTTTCATCAATTGAAATAACCAAGCCCTTGGCTTTTAATTTTTCCACAATTTTTTCTCGAGCGTCGGTGATTTTCATGCCGGCGAATTCTTTCGCGATTGGAAGCAATTTTCCGTATTGGTCTATAATTTGTTCTTTTTCCAATTTATATTTTTCCGCTAATTGAAAATCTATATGAGAGTGCCACGGAGTGATGGTCATAACTCCAGTACCAAACTCCATTTCTGAAGCTGGATCTTTTATGATAGTTGCTTCAATTGGCCCGTTAATCCATTCAACGGTTATCTTTTCTCCGTGTTTCCATTTGGAATATCTTTTATCATCGGGATGCATCACGACATATTTGTCGCCAAATTTGGTTTCTGGTCGCGCTGTGCCTATTTCGAAAGGTCCGTATTTGAAGGTGTAAAATTTTCCCTTGCGTTCTTCGTAAACTATTTCGTCATCCGAAATAACAGTCTGACCTTTTGGGTCCCAATTTACCATGCGATTTCCGCGATAAATCAGTCCGTCGTCGTACATTTTTTTAAAAGCGGTGCGGACGGCCAGATTTCTTTTTTCATCCAAGGTAAATGTTTCCCGAGACCAATCGAGAGAAGCGCCAACTTTTTTAAGTTGCTTGACGATAGTTTTTCGGCTGTTAGCTACAAATTCGTCGACTCGTTCTAAAAATTTTTCTCGCCCGATGTCTTTTTTCTTTAGACCTTCCTTTTCTAAAATTTTCGTAACTTTTGAATCGGTGGCAATGGCCGCATGGTCTGTACCCGGTAACCATAAGGTTCTTTTGCCCTGCATTCGATTATAACGAATCATCGTGTCTTGCATCGAATCTTCCAGCGCGTGGCCCAAATGAAGGACTCCGGTCGCATTCGGCGGGGGAAGGATTATGGAAAAAACATCGGCTTTTGGCTTGGTGACGCCTTTTGCGATGCAAACATCAGGATTAAAAAATCCACTCTCTTCCCAAAGTTGATATATTTTGCCTTCGGTTTCTTTTGGGTTATATGGCTTCAGAAATCGCGCATCCATGCCTTAATAATATCATTTTTTATAGTCTTAATCCACCTTCGGCTTTTATTTTTGAGTGATTTATTGTTTTCTTATTATTTTTTATATATTTGAAATAACCAGCTATCCCTATCATTAAAGCATTGTCACCAGAAAGTTTTATATTTGGGAAATAAAGTTTTTGATTTTTTTGGGTGATTTTTTGCATTTCTTTTTTGAGATATTTATTAGCTGAAACTCCTCCTGCTACTATCAGGGTTCTGATATTGTATTTTTCTATCGCTTTCCCTGTTTTAAAAACTAAAGTTTCCACGACGGCATCTTCAAATTCTTTGGCAATCATTTGTTTTATTTTCACATTTTCAAGAATATTTGGGTCTTCTTTTTGTAGGTCGCGCACCAAATAAAGCACGGCTGTTTTTAAGCCCGAAAAAGAAAAATCAAAATTTTTAGAATAAAGCATAGGGCGAGGCAGGAAGAGGGTTTGCATTTGCTCAGCACAAAAATTTTTTGCTAAAAATTTTTTCTGTCCAGCGCCGTCGCGCCTCCCAAGGCTTCTCAAACGCAAACCCTCTCCCTGCCTTTGGAGTTCAGCTAATTTTGAAATTTCAGGACCGCCGGGATAGGGAAGTCCGAGCATGCGAGCCACTTTGTCAAATGCTTCTCCGGCGGCATCGTCCAAAGTTTCGCCGATTATTTTGTATTTTCCAAAATTAGAAAAAAGTACCAATTCAGTGTGTCCACCGGAAACTAGAAGAGCAAGAGCAGGGAAATTAATTTTCTCAATTTTAAACTGCCCTTCATTTTTTCCAAAAACTGAAAGAATGTGACCTTCCATGTGGTTTACTGGTATTAGAGGCACATTCCACTTTTTTGAAAGTTCTTTGGCAAAAACAATTCCTGTCCAAAGTGCGGGCTCAAGTCCGGGACCGGAAGTAACAGCGATTAAATCTATACCACCTCTCCCTAACCCAGCTTTTTTCAAAGTTCTTTCTAAAAGTATCGGCAAATTTTTCTGATGTTCTCTTTTAGCAAGCGAGGGATATACTCCACCGTAAGGTGCATGGATTTTTATTTGTGAATTTAAGCTATCTCCAAGAACTTCAAAAGTAATTTTTTGAAGTTCTTGCCCTGAGCTTGTCGAACGGGTGCCTTTTGTTTCAATAATACTTATGCCTGTTTCATCGCAGGATGTTTCAATGCTTAAAATCTTCATAAAAGTGCGCGGTGAGGAATTCGAATCCCCGGCCTACCCCACGTCAAGGGGTCGCTCTAACCAGCTGAGCTAACCGCGCGTATGCTCATTTATAGCATTTTTGCCTCTATCCTTTCAAGTGCCAAGATAAAGGCTCCGCGACGAAGGTCGGTGGAATATTTTTTACCATTTTCAAATACTTTTTGCGCGGCGTCGTGCATCATCGGGTGCAATTTATCAAAAACTTCTTTTTCAGACCAATGTTCACCTTTCAAGTTTTGTTCCCATTCGAAATAGGAGACCGTGACCCCACCGGAATTTGCCAAAACATCCGGTATTATTGGTATCCCTTTTTTAAACAATACTTCATCGGCTTCTGGTGTTACAGGGCCATTGGCAAGCTCCAAAATGACCTTAGCACGTATTTTACCGGCATTTTGATTAGTGATCTGATTCTCATATGCGGCAGGCATCAATACGTCACATTCAGTTTCTAAAAGTTCTTCATTTGTTAAATTTTTACTGTCTGTAAAACCTGAAAGGGAACCAGTACTCTTTTTATGTTCTTCAAGCTTTTTTATATCAAGACCATTCCCATTATAAACTCCGCCCTTCGAATCGGAAATGGCAACTACAGAATGGCCATTTTGTATAAAAATTTGTGCTGCATTCAATCCGACATTTCCGAAACCTTGTACCACTACCTTGCATTTGTTCGGGAGTCCAAGCTGAGCTCTTAAAGAATCAAAAACATAAAAGCCACCAAGTCCCGTTGCAGGTCCGCGCCCTTCTGATCCACCTTTGCCTAAAGGTTTTCCTGTAAATGTTGCTCTTGTTTTATCGCCGGTTATTTTTGCATATTCGTCGCTCATCCAGTCCATTATTTCTGGAGTAGTATTTACATCCGGTGCAGGCACATCCTTTTTGGGACCCAAGACGTCTGCTAATTTTTGAACCCAACCGCGGGAAAGCCTTTCCAGTTCTCCTTTTGATAAAGTTTTGGGATCAACAGTTATTCCACCCTTGCCTCCGCCCATCGGGATACCAGCAACTGCGCATTTAATTGTCATCCAGAAGGCGAGTGCTTTCACTTCATTTATTTCAGTGTCTTGGTGATACCTGATTCCACCTTTATAAGGTCCTAGCGCATTATTATATTCCACACGATAGCCTTCAAAAATTTTGTTGGAGCCGTCGTCCATTTTTACCGGAATTGAAATTCTAATATCTCGATCAGGGCCTTGCAAACGAGCGACAAATTCATCGTCAAAATTTTTTAACTTTATAACTTTGTCTAATTGTTCCATCGCGTTTTGAAAAGGGTTTTGCATATAATTTTATATTACTATTTAAGATGTGAATTCACAATGAAGCGTTGTCTCTTTAATAATCTCTCTAGAGTTTCCAGTTCGGCTTTACAATTTGGCTGCAGTCCTTCCAAAATATTTGAGACAGGAACTGCTTCTATTTTATGTCCTTCTACTTGAGCAATTCTTATCAGGTCAGTTAAGTAATATTCACCTTGAGCATTTTCTTTTTTTAATTTTGAAATATTTTCCCAGAGCCAATCTTTATCAAATGCGTATATGGCCGGGTTTATTTCTGTAATTTTTCTTTCTGCTTCATTTGCATCTTTATATTCTTTTATTCCAGAGACTTCTCCTTTTTCATTTCTAATAATTCTACCCAGATGCAATAATCCAGTTCGCCAATCGTCAAAATCAGGCAATGCAACTATTCCGATCGTTATGGCTGGCTTCACCTCGCTATGTCTTTTTAAAATATTTAAAATAGTTTCTTTTGAAAGATGGGGTTGATCACCAGAGATTATCAAAATCGTATCACATTTCGGATCAATAGAATCTTTTGCGGAGAGTACTGCGTGCCCGGTACCCAACTGCTCTTTTTGGTGAGCGTAATTGTGGTTTTTGCCTATTACTTCGAAAATTCTTTCTTTTTTGTGACCAACAACAATGATCGGCTTGATAGGGAAGCCGATTTCTTCTATGGTGTCCAATATGTGTTTTAGAAATGGCTTACCCTGAAGCAGGACCAGAGCTTTCTGATCATCGCATTCCATTCTTTTACTTTTTCCAGCAGCCAAAATTATTATTTGGATTTTATCATTTTTTGCCATAAATTTTTAATTTGTCAATATTTGTGACCCTACCGGGAATCGAACCCGGATTACCGGCTTGAAAAGCCGATGTCCTAACCGTTAGACGATAGGGCCAAATAAAAACTTTATTATCATAACATTTTTTGAGAAAATCGCAAAAAAAAGTGGACACCGGAGTGTCCACTATATACGTTCAAATTAAATCATTAAATGTTCCTTAATTTCTTTTGCCAGCCCAAGAAATTTTCGAGGACTTATATTTTCATAGACCTTATCCTTTTTCTCATCGTCATACAAGTACAATGCTACTGACATTGTGCCATTTATGAAAAAAATCACTTCAAGACGATGGAAAGAATCCTTTTTACTTATAAATCTCCAAGTGTATTTACGGCTTATGTTTTTTCGGCAAAGAGTTTCATAAACGAGATAAGAATCATTCCCTGACTCAGATATCGTATTAGTTAACAACCCAATTTTTTTCTCCATCGGGTCAATTAATTTTTTTATATTCTCTTCAAAAGTCTTCTCCATATAGCAAGATTTTTTAATGAATAACTATTTTTTCTGTTCCCATACTATCTTATTTTTGAAAAAATCGCAAAAAATGGTAGATTTATGAATAGGGAAGGGCCCGAAAGGGCGCGAAGCAAGTCGACGAGCGTAGCGAGGAGACGTGGCTGAGTGGTTGAAGGCACCGGTTTCGAAAACCGGCATTGGAGAAATCCAATCGTGAGTTCAAATCTCACCGTCTCCGCAGTTGCAAAAATATTTACTTGTTTTATAATCTAATCATGAACATGGAAATGTTAAAACAAAATATTGAGGAAAGGGATTCAGACAGAAGGACTCGCGAAGAAGCTATAAGATTTTTTAATGTTGGACCAAGTTTAGAAAATAAAGTAGATTTTAGAAATGGTGAATTTTATATAGGAGAGCAAACAATTAAAGAATGGGATGTTTTTCAAAAAAAATTAGACGACAAAACAACTGACAGCCATATTGCTGACCCATATCGTCGGCATTAATTATTTAGTATGTATCGCTAAATAAATATCTTCCAGCGCTCGGACGGCATCGCCAGCAGCGATGTTGTTTTGATGATATAAGATATTGGTACAGTCTCCGGCAGCCCAGATGCCCGGAACTTCAGTTTTTCCAGTCCAAGGATCTATCTTAATTCTACCGATTTCGTCAAGTGGGATAAGGTCTTTTATAAAAAGAGTATTTGGAATTTGACCTATTTCAACAAAAATACCGGATATTTTTAATTCCTTTTCTGCGCCAGTTGTTTTATCTTTTATAATCATACCTTCTACCATTTTCTCTCCTTTTATTTCTAAAACCTCTGCATTACTAATGGCTTTCATTCTTGGATTTTTCAAAACTTTTTCTACTGTAATTTCATCTGCTCGAAAAATATCACTTCGATTGATCAGAGTTACAGATTTGCAATAAGCCAAAAGTTGAGCCGCGCTTTCAAATCCGGCATTGCCTCCGCCGATCACTGCTACGTCCATATCGGCAAAAAGGGGACCGTCGCAAGATGCGCAATAAGTGAGTCCTTTGTTTTCAAATTTGTCTGCATTCTTGGCTTCTAATTTTCTATGATTGCTTCCGGTTGCGATTAAAATTGTTTTGGTCTCGAACTCTTCTTTCGTGTCAGTTTTTATTTTAAAAGTTTCTTTATTTTTTATTATTTCAACTACTTTCATCCCTTCTTTTATTTCTAATTTTTCACCGGTATTAGCCTCTACATGACTTTTAAGATTTTCCGCCAACTCTTGTCCGCTAATTGAAACCGAACCAACCCAGTTATAAATTTTTTCGGACACGACAGATTGCCCGCCGAATTCCGCGGTAATAAAAAGGGTATTAAGGCGTTTGCGAGCGGCATAAACAGCAGCCGCGCTTCCAGCCGGTCCTCCTCCGATAATGATTAAATCGTATAACATCTTTCTATTATATACTATTTTTTATTGCGTCTCAAAAAGGCCGGCACAGCGCTCCAGTCATCCGCGTCGTCGATGATTATTTCCTCAACGATTTCCGGCTTCTTGTCGTTCTTTTTTGCCAAATCAAAATTGTTGTTGCTGTTTAAGTTTTGGATACTATTATGAATTTCTTTTTTAATTACTTCCGGCTTTTCGTCTTTGGCTAGCGTTTGGTTGCCAATCAAACCTCCACTAAAAAGACTTTTGCGAGGCATATCGGCTGGGAAGGAGGTTGCGATCACGGTTACTTTTAATTCGCCCTTCTTTAATTTCTCATCATAAATTGTTCCGAAAATTACCTTAGCATCTTTATCGATTGATTCGGTAATTATTTTAGCTGCCTCTTGGATTTCGTGGATGGTAATATCTTCACCACCTGAGATTGCAAAGAGTACTCCCTTAGCGCCATTGATTGATACTTCGAGTAGAGGAGAATTTATCGCCTGCAGGGCTGCTTTTTCGGCACGTTTCTCACCTGAAGCCGAACCGATACCCATCAAAGCGCTTCCTGCGTCGGACATAATAGCTTTAATGTCTGCAAAATCAACATTGATGACGCCAGGACTGGTGATTAGGTCAGAAATGCCCTCTACTGCTTGACGCAATACATCATCACAAGTAGCAAAAGCATCTTTAAAACTGGTATTTTTGTCAGCCAATTGAAGCAATTTATCGTTCGGGATTACAATAATGGCATCTACTTCTTTAGCTAAATCGTCGATCCCTTTTTCGGCAATTTTCATTCGATGGTTGCCTTCAAAAAAGAATGGTTTTGTGACTACAGCCACAGTAAGAATTCCTTGTTCTTTGGCTGCCCGAGCAATAATAGGGGCGGCTCCTGTGCCGGTGCCTCCACCCATTCCGCAAGCGATAAAAATCATATCCGAACCCTTGATCACATCTTGAATTTCGGATTTTGTTTCTTCGGCGGCTTTTCGTCCAACTTCCGGATCCATGCCGGCACCCAAACCATGGGTAAGATTTTTTCCGATATGAATTTTTTTCTCGGCATTTGAATGATGTAAGTCTTGTGTATCGGTATTCATGCAAATAAACTCGACACCCTTAACCTTGGTCGCTATCATATGATTGAGGGCGTTTTTGCCTGAACCTCCAACTCCGATCACTTTAATCCGAGCGAAAGTTTCTATTATTGGGTTTACTTTTGGCATATATTTTATTCCGATTTTTATCTCGGTTGTTCTCCGACCCAGGTCGGAGGGTTAAATTAATAATAACAAGATCAATTTCTTATAAAGCTAATCTTAATACAAAAAATAAAAAAAGCAAATATTTGCCTTTTCTCTAATAACTATCAACTGATAACTAATAACTAGTTTACGGCATCAGCTGTTTAATGCTTGATTTTATTGTGTTTTTTACGTCTTTCCACATATTTGAAAATGACCCGCCACCATAGCTCTCACTTCCTTTCGGAGAAACAAGCAGACCGATGGCCACGAACCAAGCTTGATCCCGAAGTTTTGTTTTGGTGTTGCCAAAAATTTCTGTTAAACCTATTTTTGACGGAAGCTTGAGTGTTGATTTTGACAATTCTTCAAGTCCGGCAGTATTTGAACCTCCACCGATAAAAACAATACCTGCCGGCAGGAGTTCACTTCGTTTTATTTTCTTTAAATGATTTTCAATTGCTTCAAAAATATCGGTTAAACGCGCTTCCACGATTTCATCTAATTTTTTCTTTGAATATTCTTCCGCGTCATTGGCTATTTTAAAACCCTCTGCTTTTTCAAGCGGGATCTTAAGTCCTAAAGCGATGTCGTTGGTAATATCGGCTGAACCAATAGAAAATGTTTGCAAAGAAATGATTGTGTCATTCTCAAAGACTGCTAAGGAAACTGTTTCGGAACCTATATCAACCAAAGCCGATCCAACCTTTTTTTGCTTGGAAGACAGGGCGATGTAGCTTCCGGCGATGGATGAGGCAATTACTCCTATTGGCTCAACATTGGCTTCAGAAATTACTTCTAACAAATCCTCCCAATGCTGAAAAGAACAAGTAATATAAACAGTTTTTACTTCAAGTTTTGTACCATGCATTCCTTCCGGTCGGCCTAATATTTCTTTACCATCTAGTTTGAAAGACAAAGGGAAGGAATGAATAATCTTTTTATTACCCAGATTTAGATTCAAATTTTTTTCACAGTCTTCCAGCACTTTTTCAATATCTAAATTGGTCACTTCTCCATCGGCTTTTGAGATCACCACACTGCCATTACTTATTTCAGAACGGAGAGTAGAGCTCCCGATTGAAACAAATGCACGTCTTATTTTTATGCCAGACGTTTTTTCAGCCATTAAAAGAGCGCCCTTCAGAGATGCGACTGTTTCGTTTGAATGAGTTATGTAGCCATGGCGCATGCCTTTTGTTTCAGTCTCACCAATGCCAATTACTTTAGGATTTTTTTCTCCTTTTAAAAATTCTCCCACTACCACGCGCGTAGTCGAAGTGCCGATATCAATGCCGACTGAAATATTTCTGATCATAAAATTTTTCTCTTCTTTCCATTGTACTACTATGTCGCATTCCTTTCAAATGTAAGCATCCGTGGATAACTAAAAATCCCAATAATTGCCGGTAGGTTCGGCCAAATTTTTTTAATTCTCTCTTGACTACCACTGGGCAAATCAAGATTTCGCCTTCAGTTTTTGATAGGGGAAAAGACAAGATATTGGTCGGCTTATCCTTTTTTCTATAGGTTTTATTCAAACGTTGGGAAGTTACCTCATCAATAAAAGCCAGGGATAAAGAATAATCTTTTCCTAAAATGTCATTTTTTATAATTACAAAAGGTAAGCCGGGAAGCTTACCTTTTGTTTGGTTGATAACAGAAAAACTTTCTCTCATATTATTTTATTTTTCCTAATTTGCGAAGTTTTTCGTTTTCTTTTCTTTTGCCCATCCGTTTCAGGGCGCTCTTTTTTATTTTCAGTTTGGATTCTTTTCTTTCATTATAACGATTGCCTTTAACTTTTTGAATTATATTTGATTCTTGAATCCGACGAGAAAAACGACGCAGTACGCTCGCATTGTTTTCATTTGGATTTTTCCTCACTTCGATTACTGTTTTTGCCATAGAAAGATATTATCACAAATCGAATGTGCAGGCAAGGGGTTTACTTTTTTTACAAAAAGAGCTAATCTTTAATTTAAGAATTCTAACACATATTTGTCGTAGGATTCTTTTATTTATTTAATCAAAAACTATGGACAGAAAAGGTAATTACATAACTGAAGAAAAAAAGAAAGCCTTAGAAGAAGAATTAAAAGACTTAAAAGGCCCAAAACGAAAAGAAATATTGGCTAATTTAGAATATGCCAAATCTTTGGGCGATCTTTCGGAAAATGCCGAATATCATCAAACTCGAGAGGAACAGGGGAAGCTCGAAGAGCGGATCAAAAGAATTGAACAAATATTACAATCGGCAGAGGTTGTAAAAGGTGGCGGAGGGGATATAATTGAAATAGGTTCCAATGTAATCGTTCAAAAGGAAGGAACGGAAGATAGAAAAAATTTTCAGATCGTGGGCAGTGAAGAAGCGGATATGGCGCTTGGCAAAATTTCTAATCATTCTCCGTTTGGCGAAGCGCTTTTTGGAAAAAAGAAAGGAGAAGTTATTTCTTTCAAAGCCCCGAGCGGGGAAGTTAATTATAAAATAATAGACGTATCTTAATCCGCCAAAATTTTTCACAAAAATATATCTAAGTTATAATGTAAGATTATTAATAAAATTTAGGCGGATAAAAATAAAATGTCATCCATTGATGAAATAAGAGATGCCAGAATCAAAAAACTTGAACTCCTAAAGAGCCAGGGTATTGACCCTTACCCAGCTCTCTCAAAAAGAGAATTATCCTTGAGTGAAGCGATAAATTTATTTTCCAAACTCGAGAAAAACAATGAAATAAAATGGATTGCTGGACGTATCATGTCTATCCGAGGACAGGGCGCAATCGTTTTTATTACTTTAAATGATGGCACAGCAATCTTTCAAGCATTGTTTAAGAAAGATTCTTTAGAAGATTCAAAATTTAATCTCTTTGGAGAAACGGCAGACATTGGAGATTTTATAGAAGTAGAAGGCAATTTTTTCACCACTAAGAGAGGAGAGAAAACGATTGAAGTGAAAGATTGGAGAATGTTGTCAAAGTCCTTGCGACCTTTGCCGGAGAAATGGCATGGACTCCAAGATGTGGAAGAGAGATTTCGAAAAAGATATTTGGATATTTTAATGAATGGAGAGTTGAAAGATCTTTTTGAAAAGAAAATGAAATTTTGGGACACAGTCAGAAATTTTATGAAAGAGCGAGGATTCTTGGAAGTGGAGACTCCAACGCTTGAAATTACTACTGGAGGCGCCGAAGCCACTCCCTTTGAAACTTACAACGAAGATTTCAAGCTTCCATTGTTTTTAAGAATTTCAGTCGGTGAATTGTGGCAAAAGAGGCTGATGGCGGCTGGTTTTACCAAGATTTTTGAAATTGGCAGAGTGTATCGAAATGAAGGCACGGACCAAAATCATCTGCAAGAATTTACCAATATGGAATTTTATTGGGCCTATGCCAATTATCAAGATGGTATGCATCTGGCAGAAGAACTTTATCAGAAAGTGGCAAAAGACGTTTTTGGCAAAACGAAATTTGAAACACGTGGACACAAATTTGATTTGGCCGGCAAATGGCCGAGAATTGATTACCTGGAAACAGTAAAAAAGGAAACTGGCATCGATGTCTTAGATACGACAGACAAAGAAATAAAAAATAAATTGGATGAGTTAAAAATAATTTATGATGGAAATACCCGAGAGCGATTAATAGACACTCTTTGGAAGTATTGTCGCAGAAAAATCGGGGGGCCGGTGTTTTTGACCGGACATCCCAAACTTGTTTCTCCGCTTTCAAAATCGATGTCCGAAAATCAAAATTTAACGGAAAGATTTCAAATAATTATTGCCGGCGCGGAAGTGGGCAATGGTTTTTCGGAATTAAATGACCCGCTGGATCAGAGGGATCGATTTGAAATACAACAAGAACTGATAAAAGCAGGGGACAAAGAAGCCATGATGCCGGACAACGAATTTGTGGAGATGCTCGAATATGGCATGCCCCCGACTTGTGGTTTTGGTTTTCCGGAATTACTTTTTGCTTTTCTAGCTGACAAACCAATTCGCGAAACGCAACTCTTCCCACTGATGAAACCGAAAAAAGAAGAATAAAAAAATACCCCGTCATTGCTGGCGGGGATTTTTAATATAAAGGTTTGTATCAATGCTAAGACTCTTTTGCTTTCCTAACGAAGGCAAAAATAATCCCTATGGTGACGAACGCCACAAGCGGAATTAATACCCAGAGCCAATTGATTTGGTCAAATGTAATTGTTTTCATAATGATGGCGGTTTAAGTGTAAATGTCATTTCTGCTCTAATAGTTTTGACTGTCTCTTCTAATTTTTGAAGAGTATCCGGAGGCGTCTCCGGATTTATGGGCTTTTTAGGAGGAGAGAATTTAGCTTCTCCTTGCTGACTTAAAAGTCCGTCCAGCGCTGCTGCTTCAGGGCTAATATTTAGTTTTTTCATAGGACATATTTGTTGGTTAATACTGTATTTTCCAAGGTTTAATATACCACAAATCTATAAAACTTCAAATACAAGCTTAAAAGTTATCCACAGATACACTTTTGCTATAAAAATACAGTGGTTTATAATGTATATGAAGTGGGAAAAAGTGGGAAAACTGTTAATAACTAATTTTCGTAAAATTTATGCTTATCGGCGAATACATACACACCATAGATACAAAAAACAGAATTTCTTTACCCGCGAAGTTCCGCGGTGAGATGGGCAAAAAAGTTATCATCACTCCCGGCCTTGATCAATGTTTGTTCATTTTTACAAATACTGAATGGGTGAAAGTTTCCAAAAGACTTTCTGATTCGGACTCCGACCTGTCTTTCTTAAAGAAAGACAAAAGAAGTTTCAACAGATATATGTTTGGACGAGCGGTGGAAGTCGAAGTAGACACGATCGGAAGAATTTTAATTCCTGAATTTCTTAAAGAAAGAATCAAACTTGAGGGCAGTGCGGCAATCGTCGGAGTGAAAGATAGATTGGAAGTTTGGAACGATAAAGTCTGGTCGCAGTATAACGAAAAAGTCGAAAAAGAAGCGGACCAACTGGCAGAAAAGCTTGGCAATGAAGGAAAATGACGAGCATTCATAAGACAGTTCTTTTAAATGAAACAATAGAAGGCTTAAACCTGAAAGACGGAGCAGTTGTGCTTGACGCCACTTTCGGAGGCGGGGGACACAGTTTCGAAATTTGTAAAAGATATCCCAATGTAAAAATTATCGCTTTAGATCAAGACAAAAATGCTTGGGAGACAGCCAAAAACAAATTCAAAAACCAAAACGACATTTCCTTTATTAACGTAAATTTCAGGGACCTAGATTTTTCAGAAAAATTCGATGGAATTATTTTTGACTTAGGTTTGTCGAGCGATCAATTGGAGAATTCTGGCAGAGGATTTTCTTTCATGAAAAAAGAACCATTGTTGATGACTATGAAAGCGAATCCTTCTCCGGAAGATGTAACTGCCGAAGATGTTGTGAATACTTGGAGTGAAAAAAGTTTGGCCGATATCATTTATGGTTACGGTGAAGAAAAATATTCAAGGAGAATCGCCAAGGGGATAGTCGAAGCAAGGAAAAAATCAAAAATAGAAAATACTTTTGATTTGGTAAAAATAATCGGAGAATCCGTGCCAGCCAGTTATCGAAAACAGAGATTGCATTTTGCCACCAAGACGTTTCAAGCCTTGCGAATTGCAGTCAACGATGAGCTAGGAGCATTGGAAATGGGCTTAGAAAAAGGTTTTAACGCTTTAAAAAGTGGCAGGAGGATGTCGGTGATAAGCTTTCATAGTTTAGAAGACAGAATCGTAAAGAATTTTTGTAAGAATTTGAAATTAGAAGGCAAGGCAAAATTAATAAACAAAAAACCAATCATAACCAATAAAGAAGAATTAAGAATAAATAATAGATCGAGAAGCGCCAAATTAAGAATTTTAGAAAAAATTTAAATAATATGAAAAGAACAGCCATAAAAATTAAAAATTATACGACCAATGTAAATATTGTGAATAACAATAATTTAGGGAAAAGAATATTTCATATCCTGTCTTTTGCCCTAGGCACGCTGGCGTTCCTTTATGTTTTAATTTTAGGAAATATGATTTTTAATGTTGTAGCCAGACAAGGTCTTGAGGTGCATGCGAGAGCGCTTTCAAATGAAGTAGGGAGCTTGGAACTCCAATATTTATCTATGTCAAGCAAAATTGATCTTACGCTGTCTTCCCAAATGGGTTTTAAGGAAACGAAGACTCAATTTGCTGTTAGAAAACCCATTGGTGCTCTATCCATCACTTCAAATGAATTATAGTTTTTTTTCGAGAATTAAATTTTTATCTTTTTGCATTCTTCTCTTTGCTTTTATTTTAATTAGCAAACTGTTTTTATTGCAAGTAATCGAGACCGACTCATTTAAAGAAAAAGCCAATAGACAATATGCCACACCTTCCTCCAATATTTTTGAACGTGGTGGAATATATTTTGAAACTAAAGATGGAGATGAAGCTTCTGCCGCTATTCAGGCTTCCGGTTTTAAAGTAGCAATTGATGCCGGTAAAATTATTAACGCGGAAGATACTTATCTGACATTATCAAAAATAATTTCTATCGATCATGATAATTTTATAACAAGTGCCGGGAAAAAAAATGATCCATATGCGGAAATTGCTCATCATCTAACACAGGCGGAAGCGGACGCTATTTCCGGTTTAAATATTCCAGGGGTCAATATTTTTAAAGAAAAATGGCGTTTCTACCCAGGGAGTAATTTAGCTTCCCATACACTCGGTTTTGTGGGTTATCAAGGCAATGAATTAAGCGGGCGTTATGGTCTAGAGAGGCAATATAATTCTACCCTCGCTCGTGGGATTAATAATCCTTATATCAATTTCTTTGCCGAAATTTTTTCCAACATCCATAAAACTTTATTTGAAAACCAAGTGTCGGAAGGAGATATCATCACTACGATTGAGCCTCAAGTTCAAAGTTTTCTGGAACAAGAGTTAAATACAGTAAAGGATAAATATCAAGTTGATTCTATCGGTGGCATAATCATGAATCCGGAAGATGGGTCCATTTATGCGATGAGCGCCAAGCCTGACTTTGATCCGAATAATTTTGGAAGTGTGACCGATATGCATGTCTTTTCCAATCCACTGGTAGAAAATGTTTTTGAATTTGGCTCGGTGGTAAAACCGCTGGTGATGGCAGGTGCGCTGGATGCGGGCGTGGTTGCTCCTGATACGACTTATAACGATAAAGGAGAAGTTACCATTGAAAAACATCAAATATTTAATTTTGATAAAAAAGGGAGAGGTCCGGGTACTACGATGCAAGATGTTTTAAATCAATCACTCAATACCGGAATGGTTTTTGTGGAAGGGAAATTGGGGAAAGTAAATTTGCGTAATTACCTACTTTCGTATGGAGTTAAAGAGAAAACCGGAATTGATTTGCCTAATGAAACCAGTGGACTTGTTTCGGGGATTTTGACAAGTCCGAGGGAGATCGAATATGCCAATGCTGCTTTTGGCCAGGGGATTGCTTTTACTCCCATTGAAATGATTCGAGCTTTGGCATCGCTCGGTAACAATGGCGATTTGGTTGTTCCTCACGTTGTAAAATATATCAAATATGACGATGGCACAAAAAAAGAATTAACTTATCCGACCACTCCTACCAAAATTTCAAAAAATACTTCGGAAGAAATTACCAGAATGTTGGTGACCGTAATGGATAAATCTTTCGATAAACTTTCTCCGGGAATCGAACGTTATAGTATTGCGGCCAAAACAGGCACGGCGCAAGTTGCCAATCCGAGTGGTGGAGGTTATTATAATGATAGATATACCCATTCTTTTATGGGATATTTCCCGGCTTATGATCCCAAGTTTATCGTTTTTCTTTATGCGGTAAATCCCAAAGGCATAGAGTATGCGTCGCAAACCTGGGCCAGTCCATTTTTGGAGATTACAAAATTTTTATTGAATTATTACGAAGTGCCACCGGATCGGTAAATCAATTACGAATTACAAACCCAAACATGAAAATTTTTTTTAAAAAAACAATTATATATATCTTACGAATCGAGTCGCAACTGGTGCTTTGGAAATATAAGCCAAAAGTGGTGGCGATTACCGGCTCGGTTGGTAAGACTTCCACCAAAGATGCAGTTTACGCAGTGATTTCGGGGGTTGCTTATGTTCGCAAAAGCGAAAAAAGTTT
>CAITSL010000049.1 GCA_903895055.1 uncultured bacterium | reverse complement strand
TCCCCGTATGTGATTTTGTACTCCTCATTCGTACTACCATAATGTCTAATATCTTAGCATATTAAATAGGAAATGCAAAACTGAAATACAACCCCCTAAATCCCCCTTGTCAGGGGGATACCTCGAATTTTTCCTCCCCTGACAAGGGGTGGTTGGAGGGGTTTTAAAAAAATAAAAATATGTTATTATTATATTTATGGAACAAAAAGAAAAACTACACAATTTAAGGCATTCCTTGGCCCATCTTTTGGCTGCAGGCGTTTTAGAACTTTATCCGGACACCAAAAATACCATTGGCCCAAGTATTGAAGATGGCTTTTATTATGACTTTGAATTCACCTCTCCTATCTCAGATAAAGATCTCCCAAAGATCGAAAAGAAAATGCGAGAGATTTTGAAATCCTGGCGTGCATTTGAAAGTATAGAAAAAACAGCAAAAGAAGCAAAAGAACATTTTGATAAAAACGAATACAAAAAAGAACTCATTGATGAAATCGTCGGCAAGGGAGAAAAGATAACTTTTTATACTTGTGGCAAATTCACAGATCTTTGTCGCGGAGGACATTTGGAAAATCCGAAAGAAGAAATCGCCGATGGTTCATTTAAATTAGATCGCGTGGCTGGAGCCTATTGGCGTGGAGATGAAAAAAACAAAATGCTCACCCGAATTTACGGCTTGGCATTTGAAACCAAAGAGGAATTAGAAAAATATATTGCTCAAAAAGAAGAAGCCAAAAAAAGGGACCATAAAAAGTTGGGAAAGGATTTGGATCTTTTTACTTTTTCAGAATTAGTAGGTTCGGGTCTCCCCCTCTGGACTCCCAAAGGGACACTTGTGCGAAATTTACTTGATGATTATGTTTGGGAACTTCGAAAGAAATTCGGTTATGAAAAAGTAGAAATTCCACACATTACCAAAAAAGATTTATATTTAACCAGCGGTCATTGGGATAAATTTAAAGATGATCTTTTCCGAATTAACACTCGCGAAGGTCACGAATTTGCTATGAAACCGATGAATTGCCCCCATCATACTCAGATTTATGCCCGAAGGGCCTGGAGTTACAAAGAACTTCCACAAAGATACGCAAACACGACCATGGTCTATCGAGACGAACAATCAGGAGAACTTTCTGGGCTTTCGAGAGTTCGAAGCATTACCCAAGACGATGCTCATGTATTTTGTCGAATGGGCCAAGCAAAGGAAGAATTTCTAAAAATCTGGGATATTGTTCATAGTTTTTACGAAGTATTTGGATTTAGCTTACAAGTTAGATTTTCTACCCATGACCCGGCACACATGGAAAAATATCTGGGAGAAGAAGCAAGGTGGCAACAAGTAGAAAGTATTTTAAAGGAAATTCTTGATGAAAAAAAAGTGAAAGCGATAGACGGATTAGGAGAAGCTGCTTTTTACGGACCAAAACTTGATTTCATGGCCGTTGATTCTTTGGGGCGTGAGTGGCAAGTGGCCACAATCCAGCTTGATATGAATATGCCGGAAAGTTTTGACCTTTCTTGTACGAACGAAAAAGGCGTCAAGGAAAGGATCGTCATGCTTCACGCTGCCATCATGGGCTCGATTGAAAGATTCCTCTCTATTTTGATAGAACATACCGCCGGAAACTTCCCTACTTGGCTCTCCCCGACCCAAGTGGCGATTATTCCGGTACGAGAAAATCACGAAGACGAAGCGAAGAAACTTTTTGAAACTTTTAAACAATCTTCTATTCGTGCTGAAATATTTTCCGCTGACGATAGTCTTGGAAAGAGAATTCATAATGCTAAAGACATGAAAACTCCATATGTCATTGTTCTGGGTGACAAAGAAGTTACATCAGGAAATCTCACCATCGAAAACAGAGACGGCACCAAAACGGAAAATATCTCAGCTGAGGAATTTCTTGAAAAACTCAAAAAAGAAATCGAGGAGAAAAAATAATATGGCTAAATATAACAAGTTAGTTCGAGATAAAATACCAGAATATTTAGATTCTAAGGGCATTTCTTACGAAAAAAGAATTGCCACAGAATCTGAATATAAAGAAGAATTAATCAAAAAACTTGCCGAAGAAACAAAAGAATTTCTTGAAGCAAAAAACTCAGAGGAATTAGCAGATATCCAAGAAGTGATCGATGCCATTAAAAAACTAACAGAATTTTCTGATTTTGATTCAATCAAAACGAAAAAACTTAAAGAAAAAGGTGGATTCGAAAAGAAAATAATTTTAAAAGGAGAAAAATAAGGACATATTGAATTTTTCTACTAGATTCACGGCCGTTAAAGTAGTAGAATAATAAAATTCTACTTTAATTTCTTCAGACTTCCCATCTTATTAATCTCAAAAATTTCTACGTATTCTAAAATATTCATTTCTCCAAGATCAAGAATGAATTGCTTAGGGATTTTTGTCTTCCCTATCCAAACACTCTGATGAATCATTTTAAAATCAAGATTCCTAATTACCTCTCTGAGCCAATCTCTTTTCCCTCTGAGTTTTTCGGGAATATCAAAACTTATAATAGTGAGCCTGTTCTGATTTATTTTTTCATAATATCTATTGGGTAATTTATTTTTTAGTTGAATAAGCTTTGCTTTGCCTCTATTTGAAATAGAGAATTTTGGATTTTCGCCCTTTGTTTCATTAATTAACCCATCATGTTTAAGCTTTGATAAAAATTTCTGCAATCTTTCTCTTTTTGCCATTAAATCTTTCGATTGTGACTTTCGAATATTTGATAACCTGCGATGTTTTTGATATTCATATTCAATTTTATTCATACTAGCACCATATCCACTAACTAAAATAGCGCTAAAAAAATCCGTTTGATTTTCTATCCCGTTTTCTAATAATTCTAAAATTTTTACCATTATCCCTTTTTTCATAATATTTTAATTCTACCATATTCACGACCGTTAAGTTAGTAGAAACAGTTATTAATAACTCATTACTTTTGTAGTATAATTACAATTATGGAAAAAGTTGAAGCACTAAAACAAATTCATGAAAAATGGTTCGTGGATTGCAAATGCGAACTTAAAAAAACTGCGACTCAACCTGTGCCTGGTAATGGTAATCCAGAATCTTTAATTGTTTTTATCGGCGAGGCACCCGGGAAAAGCGAAGACGCTCCAGGGATCCCTTTTGTCGGTGCAGCCGGCAAATTTTTGGCTGAAATGCTTGAAAACATTGGGTTAAAACGGGAAGAAATCTATATCACCAATATTTTAAAATACCGACCGCCGAATAATCGTGACCCATTACCGGAAGAAAAAGATGCTTGCCGAGAATGGCTCCACGAAGAACTCAATTTTATCAAACCAAAGTTGATTGTTTTTCTCGGCCGGCACTCGATGAATGATTTTTTCCCAACAGAGACAATTTCAAATGTGCATGGAAAACTTTTAATCAAGAAATTCAAAAATATTGAAACAAAATATTTTCTCCCCCTCTACCATCCAGCTGCAGCACTTTATAACGGAGGCATGCGAGAAACTTTGATGGAAGATTTCAAAAAGATTCCAAAAATTTTAGAAAAAATAGAAAAAGAAAATTAGATATCAATCTCCGCCAGCTTTGCATTGGACTGGATAAAAGATTTGCGAGGAGGAACTTCGGAGCCCATGAGAATGTCAAAAACTTTATTGGCTTCTTCGGCATCTTCGATGTCCACTTTCTTGATGATGCGGTGCGCCGGATCCATGGTCGTTTCCCAAAGTTCTTCCGGATTCATTTCTCCGAGACCCTTATAGCGCTGAATATGGATTTTTGTCGTTCCCGTGCCGATTTTGCCTGCGCTGTTGAGCTCGTCCTCTTGGGGACTTGCTTCAGTATCGTCAACATCGGTAAGGGGAAGCTCAATCTCGTCAACATCGGCAGCGGGACGTCCGATAATTTTTACTTTGTCTTCATCCGAATAGGCATAACTTATTTCTTTGCCTTTTTTTATTTTATACAAGGGCGGTTGAGCAATATAAATATATCCCGCTTCGATAATCTGTCTGAAATATCGATAAAACAAAGTAAGAAGAAGTGTCCTGATATGCGCTCCATCCACGTCGGCATCGGTTGCAATAATTATTTTATGATAACGCATTTTGGAAAGATCAAAAGTATCTCCGATCGAAGTGCCCATCGCAATGACGAGAGACCGCACTTCTTTCGATACAAGCATTTTATCGATACGCGCCCGTTCCACATTTAATATTTTTCCACGAAGTGGCAAGATGGCTTGGGTGCGTCGATCGCGACCTTGCTTGGCCGAACCGCCGGCAGAATCTCCCTCTACTAAAAATAGTTCCGATTCTTCGGCGCTTTTACTTTGACAGTCAGCCAATTTCCCGGGCAAAGTCATCCCCTCGAGTGCACCTTTTCGAAGGACAGAATCCTTAGCTGCTTTGGCCGCTTTTCGTGCCTTGAGGGCTAAAATAGACTTATTTATAATGGCTTTAGCCTCATCTGGATTCTCTTCCAAGAAGGCCGCAAAAGCCTCTCCAAAGACCGTTCCTACGGCTCCCTGAGCCTCCATACTGCCGAGCTTTGCTTTGGTTTGTCCTTCAAATTGAATCTCTCTTAATTTAACTGAAATCACCCCGGTCAAACCTTCCAGCACATCATCTCCGGTGAATCCACCTTCGGACTCTTTCAGCATTTCATTTTTCTTGCAATAAGTATTTAGGGTTCTGGTCAGAGCAGTTTTAAAGCCAGTTAGATGGGTACCCCCCTCCCCGGTATAAATATTGTTAGCGAAAGGAATAATCCGATCAACGATGTCATCCACATACTGAAGAGCAATCTCCACCCGAACATTATCTGATTCTTTATCGACATAAAAAATACTGGGATGAATCGGTTTTAAAAATTTATTGTAATATTTTACGAGGGATACGAGACCACCTTCGAAATAAAAAGAGCTCGATGGTAGTTCAAAACCCAATTCGCGGAAATAAAAAATATCGGAATCATCAATCTTCCCGGCATATTCTCGCGCATCAATTATTAAAATTCGAAGCCCTCTCACTAGATAGGCTTGCTGGCGAATGTGGCTGATAATAGTGTTCAAATCAAATTTAATATCACCGAAAATTTGTTTATCCGGCTCGAAAGTAATAATCGTGCCGTGCAGTTTGGAAGAGCCAACTTTCTTTACTGCTGCTTTTCTCTTGCCTTCCGAATATTCTTGGATATATTTTCCTCCGTCCTTGTGAACTTCCGCCTTACAATAAATCGAAAGCGCATTTACCACCGAAGCACCCACTCCGTGCAGCCCTCCGGAGACTTTGTAGGCGCTATTTTCTCCTCCGAATTTTCCTCCAGCATGCAAGGTCGTCATCACCGTCTCAAGCGCGGAAACTTTTGTCTTTTTATGAATATCAATCGGCACCCCTCGGCCATTGTCCGCTACTCGAATGCGATTCTCAGGCAAAAGCACTATTTCAATGTCATTGCAAAAACCGCCCATCGCCTCATCGCGCGAGTTGTCAAAAATTTCCCAGACCAAATGATGCAGTCCTTCCGGACCGGTCGTGCCGATATACATGCCCGGACGACGTCGGACGGGATCCAAGCCCTCCAAAACTGAAATATCCGAAGCATCGTAATGATGCCCATTCCCTGCCTTCTTTTCTTCCTCTTTTTTAGCCATGTTTTATCAAATTTAGCCTTAAAATTAAAAGCAAAAAACAAGTTTTCTGCTTTCTTTATTATACCAAAAAACAATAAAAAAACCAAAGCCTTATTTGCTTAAAAAGTGGATATTTTGTAGTATTAAAGTATGGAAAATAATAACAAACACTATATCGTTTTTGGTTTGATTTTAGGACTCTCGATTATTATCAGTACAGGACTCGGCGCTTTTACTTTTTACAAGATTCGTTCAATCGATTATATTACCACTACCGGTTCAGCCAAAAAATCAGTCGTTTCGGATAAAGTAAAATGGGCTTCCAGTATTACTCGAGTAGTAAAAGCTTCCACTATCAAAGACGGTTATGTAAAAATGGACACTGATTTAAAGACGGTAAAAAGTTTCTTGGCGACCAATGGCGTCACAGATGCTTCTGTCGATATTTCTCCTGTTTTTATGAATGAAGTATATGAACAAAATCCAGGTCCCGAAAAAAGTTATAACTTAGTGCAAAATATTACTGTCCAATCGCCGGACGTGGAAAAGATTTCTGATTTAGCAAAAAATGTCAGCTCCCTGGTAGCGGGCAACGGCATGCTTTTCGCCACCTCTTCTCTCGAATTTTATTATTCTAAACTTCCTGAGACCCGCGTTGAATTACTTGCAAATGCTGTCGGAGATGCCAAAGCTCGAGCAGAGCAATTGGCTAAAGCCGGAGGGAAAACAATTGGTACATTGCAATCCGCTTCCAGTGGAGTAGTGCAAGTCATGGCTCCAAATTCAGTAGAGGTAAGTGATTACGGCACTTATGACACTTCCACGATAAATAAAGAGATAATGGTCACCGTCAAAGCAAGTTTTGAGATAAAGTAATTAATTAGTTTTAAATATTCTGTCGTAAACAAACCTTACCAGGTAAGCTATTAGGGCACCTAAAATAAAACCACCTAAGATATCTACTGGGAAATGGATTCCTGCCATAATGCGAGCAATGCCTATCAGAAATGCAAAAAAGATGAACCAATAACCTGCTTTTTTGTGGGAGAGGAAAATACCAAAAGCCAAACCCATGTAAAAAGTCGCATGGCCAGAGGGAAAAGAAAAATCTGTCTCGGAAATCAACGAGTGAATGTATGGGAATACGACAAAGGGGCGAGGACTCTCTATTAGTATTTTCAAATAATGCGCGAGCACCCAAGCAAAGATTCCGGAAAAAAATACTAAAACAATTTCTTTCCATTTTTGTTTCAATATTCTAAATGAATCCCAAATTGCCTCATTATTAAAACGACGTTTATACGATAGAACTTCGTGATGAAAAAGAAGAAATACAATAGAAAGTAAAATAACTATATAGGGAAAAGTCTGCGCAAAAAATACGATCAGTTGATCCCCGAACGCTGAATGATGAGCCAAGTTATAAAATAAAAAAAAGATTTGCAAATTGAACATAAGATTAAGCATTTTTAGATTTAGCTACTTGTAATACATTAGAAAGCAACATCGCAACAGTTACTGGCCCCACTCCCCCTGGCACCGGTGAAACAAATGATGCAATCCCCTCGACTGAGGATAAATCAACATCCCCTACTATTCCGCCTCCTGATTCGGAAGTCCCAGCGTCGATTATGATAACCCCTTTTTTTATCATATCTCCTGTAATTAATTTCCCCTGACCGGTAGCGGAAATGATGATATCGGCATTCTGAATAAGCGTTTTCTTGATTTCCTCCTCTGTTTTTCGAGTAATTATATCAACCTTTAAGCCTCTCTCTTTTAAAATATGAGCTACAGGTTTGCCTACCAACATTCCTTGCCCAATGACCACTATTTTTTTGTTTACCCCGAGCATTGTCGAGGGGCCTTTCATGTTTACATTTAAAGAATCTAAAATATGAATACAAGCAAGAGCCGTTGGGAAACCAAATACCCCCTGACCCGCATAAAAAAGATTGCTCGTCTCAATATTCAGACAATCAACATCAATTGACGGAGAAACTGCATTTAGAATTTTTTGTTTCTCAAAATGTTCTGGCAAGGGAAGTTGAATAATCAGCCCGCACATATTTTTTATATTATTTATTTTTTTTATTTCTTGTACCAGATCCTCATCGCTGGTAGATTCCGGGAAATGAACGTCGTGAAATTTAATGCCGATTGCTTCCGCAGTACGCGCTTTCATGCGCACATATTGAGTCGAGGCCGGGTCGTCCCCCGCCAACACATCACAAAAAATAGGTTGAAATGGTAAAGAAATAATCTCATTTTTCACTTTGGCTAAAATCTCATCTCTTAATTTTTTCCCGTCAATAATTTGTGTTTGCATTTTAAATATTTATTTCTTAGGCTCCTAAAAATTCATGTTTCATATCATCTCGATGGACAGTGCGAGAATCTTTTCGCATACTCATCAGAATGCCAAGTCCGGCAAGTTCAGTGAGTAAATGGGAACCTCCATAACTCATAAAAGGAAGCGGAATTCCGGTGACCGGCAAGAGTCCTAAGTTCATTCCGATATTTACGAGGACGTGACTCATAAGATAAATTGCAATCCCCATACCAAAAAGCATTTCGAAATTAGTTGCTCCAAGTGATGCGCAATATAGAATTCTCCAAATAATTAATCCAAAAAGTAATAAGATGAGCATCGAACCTACAAATCCCCATTCTTCCGCAAAAGCCGCAAAAATAAAATCGGTTTGATTCTCTGGCAAGAATTTTAATCTTGATTGAGTCCCAAAACCAAGTCCTTTGCCTAAAATCTGACCCGACCCGACGGCAATGGTGGATTGGAAAGAATTGTATCCGGAACCGTGAATATCAGTGAGGGGGTTAAAGAAATTTAGAATCCGAGCTTTTTGGTAAGGCGCAAAAGCGAAAATCCAAAGAAGCCCAATGGCGACCACTCCGGAAATAAAAACTAAAAATAGATGCGCCTTGGAAATCCCGGAAACCAGAACCATGCCAAGCCAAATGAGGGATATTATCATGGCAGAACCAAAGTCCGGTTGGAGGAGTACTAAAATAATAGGGATTAGGGCATAAAGACCGGAGATAAAAATATGTTTCACATTGCGGATTTCCACATGCCTGCGAGAAAAATATTTTGCCAGAATTATCACTAAAACCAATTTCATCAAATCTACCGGTTGAAAAGAAAAGCTACCAAAGGAAAACCAACTTTTTGCGCCATGAGAAATACTTCCCAAGATTGGAAGGACCAATAACATTCCACAAAATAAAATATATAAAAAAACTATGACATTGGTACGTTTCAGGAAACGAAAATCAATGAAAGAAAAGGTAAAGAAAACAATGAAAGATAGCGTTATCCAAATAATTTGTTTC
Source organism: uncultured bacterium (assembly GCA_903895055.1). Classification (GTDB taxonomy): domain Bacteria; phylum Patescibacteriota; class Minisyncoccia; order Phycocordibacterales; family UBA9973; genus UBA9973. Next base: position 2,563 of record CAITSL010000049.1, on the reverse strand, counting down.
CCAAAAAAGTTATCGGGATTCTCATTGGGAACAAAAGATTTCATGGTAAAAAGACCGGAGAGGATAAGTGGAACAATAAAAAGCACCAAAAGCCAATCTATTCTGCTAGAGATTTTTTTTATAAAATTTTGCAAGGAATTTTCAAGCATCTATCCGCCTAAATTTTTTTACTTTTAATATTAATATCATAAATTTTTGTATGTTGAAAAATTTTGGCGGATTTATTTCAAGTTAACTGAAAAGATATCGAACATTGGGATTATCTCTTTTACTACTACCGGCTTGGTGAAGGGCTCTCGCCAAGTGAAATTTATATCGGCAATTTCATTCCCCGCAAGCACCGGAAGATAAGTATGACTGGCAGAAATCGCATTGCCGAGAGCATCGTACAAAATCACTACGAAGGAAATTTCCGGAATTTTAAAAAGAGAGTTATTGGTTACCACAGCAGAGAGTTTTGGTTCCGTACTTTCATTTTGTAATTTAATGTTTGAGACAAAAACTTTCAATTGATCAACTTTTTTTTGAGAAACTTGGATCCAGTTGGGTGTTTCGGTGAACTCAAAAGTGGTATAGACCGGAATAGAATTTCCGACATCTATCGCCGGTTCAAAAATTGCAAATCTGCCTTGAGGCGGGATAAAAGTTTCACCGTCACGTTTCCCGATATAAATATTGTCTTTATCGGCAAAACGAAATCGATAACTTATTTTTTCGATAGCAGTATTGGAATTATGATTTTCCAGATAAGCAACTGCGTTGTATCGTCCAGGCACCACTCGAAAAGCTCGAGACCAAAGAATCGAAATCTGATTTACCTGCGAAGTGCAAGCCCTAGCGCATGATCCTCCGCAATCTATCCCCGTTTCCGTACCATTTTGCTTCCCGTCTGTACAAGTCGGGGCTTTGTTAAATTGAGGATAAAACAATAGAAAACCCAGCGCCAAAAAAAACGCAACGATAATCGCAATATAAAGAATTTGCCTCTTCAGCGCCCACATATCCCTATCATACCAAAAAATTACCCAATTGTGGAGTGAATTTTTTATTTTAGAATCAAATGCTTAGTGTTGGCGATAGCCTACTTTCCCCACAAGGAGTATCATCGGCTCAACAAGGCTTAACTTCTCTGTTCGGAATGGGAAGAGGTGAGCTTGGGATGGGACCCAAGTGCAAGAGCTTTTGAGAATTTTTCAAAACAAAGTGAATGAAAAAGTCCAAAAGTGTACTGCGCCTGTAAGGCGGGACTCCTGGCGACAAAAATTAATTTTACATTTTTCTTATAAGGAATATAATTACAATATTATGGTTGAACAAAACCCACTAGAGAAGAAAAATGACTCACAGATAGATAAAGCGTTCGAAGCTGCTTCAGATAGCTTTTTAAAACACCTTAACCCAGGATACGCGGATGATCCTGCTACTCAAGAAAAAAAGGGAAAAATTCTTAAGGCATTCGAGACTCTTCGAAAACTTGCACAGGATTTAGGAAAAGTTGTTGAAATTAGTGATATTGATATATTTAATCTTATACAAAGTGCTTTCTTGCCTTATAGTAAAGTTGAATCAGTAAGTGATGTATTTGAAACCCTAAGAGCCGTAGGTTATCCTGGAGAAGGAAAAATAGAAAAAATTGAAGAAAATAAATGGATAGTAAAAAATGCAGAAACTATTAGAAAAATCGGTGACGGATTAAGAGAAGAGCACAGAACATTAAAAAGAGCTAACGAATAAAAAATGACAAAGTACGTACCAATGGAAGTATTTAAGGCAAGTCTCCCACCATTACCAAAAAACTGTGCTTTTATCGATGGTCAAAATTTAAATCTTGGAACTCGTGAAGATGGATGGTCTGTCGATTATTTGAAACTAAGAACCTATCTTGCTGAAAAATATAACGTAACCGAAGCTCATTATTTTTTAGGATTCGTTTCCAACCAAGAACAAGATTTGTATACTAATTTACAAAAAGCTGGATTCATTCTTGATTTTAGGGAACATTCTTCTGCCTTAAAAGGAAAGAAGAAAGGCAATGTCGATTGTGATATTGTTTTTTCTGTTATGAAAAAGTTGGTTGAAAAAGAAGAATTTGATAAAGTTATTATCGTTTCAGCTGATGGAGATTATTTCAAACTTGTAGATTATTTAGTGAAAAAAGGTAAATTTGAAAAAATATTATTCCCAAGTAAACACTATGCCTCATCTTTGTATAAAAAACTGGGTTCTGAATATTACGATTATCTTGATAATAATAAACATAAACTAATCCACGTAAAATAAAAAGACCCCTTAGGCACTAGACCTTTTGGGTTCTTTTTGTATTAATACTCTGATAGTATACAGTACTTTCATGAAAATTACAAGAAGCTGTGGAAAACTCAAAAAACCCTCATTTTCATAGGGTTTTTAAAGAAAATCAAATGCTTAGTGTTGGCGATAGCCTACTTTCCCCACAAGGAGTATCATCGGCTCAACAAGGCTTAACTTCTCTGTTCGGAATGGGAAGAGGTGTGGCCCTTGCGACAAATCACCAACACTAAAAACTCGATTTAACTTTTGAGAT
>CAITSL010000048.1 GCA_903895055.1 uncultured bacterium | reverse complement strand
GTTGCCGGCGGCGGGAGTAGTGAGGCCGATGGTACTGTTGTTGATGGTGGCGCCGGTAATTGTACCGCCCGTGATAGCGATTGAAGAAGTTCCAAAATTGTTGGCAGTGACGAGACCCGTCCCGAAAGTCACCGGTCTGTTCGTCACCGTGTTGATGGACAGAGTGGTGGCGGTGGTGAGATCAATCACCGGAGAAGAAGATGAAATATTGGTACTGACATTGTTTAAAGTGACAATACCGGTGCCGGTGGAGAAAGTGTTGGCTCCGGTGATAGTGGTGGCGCCATTCAAACTAACTGCTCCGGTGCCGGTGCCAAAAGTTCCAGCTCCAACTTGCGAAAAGTTTTTGCCTGTTGCTATGCCCACATCACCATTGAGTGAAACCGCTCCCGTCCCCGTCCCAAAAGTATATGCTCCGGTTTGGGAGAAGGAATTGTCCAAAGTTGTGGCGCCGTGAAGTGTGAGCGCGCCGGGAGTGGTGCCCGAACCAATCGTGTTAATACTGGATGCGCCACTGCCAAAAGTATTGGTGGTGTTGATACCGGTAGCGAAAGTGCTGTTGCCAGAAGAAGTCAAAGTGGTAAACGCTCCACTACCTTGGGAAGTAATCCCAATAGTGGTGAAATTCCCGGCGGCGGGAGTAGTCATTCCAATTGTACTGTTGTTGATGGTGGCGCCGGTAATGGTGCCGCCAGTGATGGCGATTGAAGAAGTTCCAAAATTGTTGGCGGTGACGAGACCACTTCCGAAAGTCACCGGCCGATTGGTGACCGTGTTGATGGAAAGAGTGGTGGCGGTGGTTAGATCAATCACCGGAGAGGCAGAAGAAATATTAGTGGAGACATTGTTTAGAGTGACCACACCAGTGCCAGTGGAGAAAGTGTTGGCTCCGGTGATAGTAGTGGCGCCGTTCAAACTAATTGCTCCCGTCCCCGTCCCAAAAGTGTTCGCTCCGGATTGAGAGAAAGTACCGGCTACTTCCAATGTTGCTCCCGGACTGGTAGTATTGATGCCGACGTTGCCGCCAGCTAAGATTGTCATCCTTTCTGTATTGTTGGTGATAAATCCTATGTCATAGTTATCTATCGAGCCGAGAGTTTTTTTGACACCGAGAGTGTTGCCATTCAAAGCCCAACCAGATGAGGAAGTTAAATAAATATTAGTATCCCAACTCATCACTCCGCTCGAATCTGATTTCATAAAAGCAGTGGAAGCAGGTTTGTCTACCGGCAAAATATAAGTGACGTCTCCAGTTCCTGTGTCGGATGCTCTCAATCCCACGTAATGCGCCGAGGTTGTATTTTGAATTCTTAATTCGCCGGTGCTATGTCCGCCAATCCCGGTAGTCCCGATTCTTAAAATGTCACCTTCCCAAGTCAGATCCGCCGAAGCTCCAAAGGCTCCATTATTATTAAATTGGATTTGAGTATTGCTACCGGCCGGAATAATATCTGAAACCATGGCAAAGGTTCCGGACTTGTCCGGGAAGGTATAAGTCCTATCTGCCTGTAGAGGAAATGTATTTAGAATTGCATGAGAGTAACTATTTACTCCTGAAATTATTTGAATTGTCCCAGGTGTTCCTGACCCTGAATTAGCACCACCAGTCAAAAAGATACTTCCGCCCGCTTGATTGCCAGCGAGAGTGCTATTGTCTGCGCCGGTGATGTTCATTACTCCTCCCGTACCGGCAATTAAATCTACTTGTCCCAATTTTCCTCCACCCAGTAAAAGTCTGGCGCCCGTAACACCTGTCGCAGAATCTCCACCAAAAAGATTTAAGGCACCTCCATATCCCGGAGAACCAGAACCCGCCCCTGCTTTCAATGCTAAATAATCTCCTTGATTGGTTCCGGTTTGCGCTTGAACTGAAATATTTCTTCCGGCTCCTTTGACAAAAGTGATATCGCTGAGATTTGGAATAGTTACTAGTCCTGTCCCAAAAGTTACCGGTTTGTTCGTCGCGGTGTTAATGGAAAGCGTGCCAGTCGTCGCGTCAAGCACCGGAGCCGAACCGGCTAAATTAATCGAATTCCCATTAATGGTCACAGTATCCGTACCGGCATCTCCTAAAATTGTATTATCGAGCACTTGTAGATTCGCAAAGGTATTATCTCCGGTTGAAATACTGCCGGTCATAATTACATTATTGGCATAAATATTTCCTTCTGCGTCCACGATAAATTTAACAACGCCTCCCACTGCAGCGCCGATGAGATTGCCATTCAAGACAGATGAAGCCGGATTAATATAAATACTGGAGTCAGCCACATTGGAAGTGCCAGCAGGCCAAGCAGGATTGAAAGCATGAGCCAAAGTCGGCTCGTGGGTAAATGTCGCTTGACCGGTTGCAGTGAAACTATTTTGGTTAGTGATAGTAGTCGGACCATTCAAAGAAATTGCACCGGTGCCGGTGGAAAAAGTATAGGCTCCATTTTGATAAAAATTATTATTCAGAGTCGTCACTCCATTTAAGGTGAAAACGCCTCCGATAGAAGCGTCGCCGGAAACTATGAGCATGCCGGTGCTCACTTGCGCGTCGAGAGCAGTGGCCAGTGCTCCGACATTTCTACTGATGGAATTTAAAATACTATCAACCTGGCCGTTAAAGAACCACCTAGGAACAAAAGAGGAAGTATCAAAATTATTATTTACCGCTTGTATTACATTTTGCGGTTGAGATTGTGAGAGAGCAATAAAATCTGAGATAAGGTCGCTCGGAACTCCAACGGCAAATAAATTGCGCAGGGCGGAGATGAGCGCTTGATTGCTGATAGTTCTTCCGCTTGAATTTAATGAAACTGATGAAGTTGATGAAACTGATGAAATATTTTTTGTTCCAGTTTTGGGCGCTACTTTCTTTTGAGCGGTATAACAATTTGTATCAAAAGGACCACAACCTCCCCAAGGAGTAGCGGAAGAACCAGGGTCTAAAATAGTGCTCGTAGAAGTCAAAGGATAAGCAGGGTTCGCCGCAAAAGCAAAAGAGGCACCAAAAAAGATGGAAACTAAAAGCCCCCCAAAAAACAACTTTTTTATGATTAAATTATCTGGCATAAATTTTCTTTATGACCTATATATTATATCAATTTTTTGAGTATTAAAGAATACAAAAACAAGCAAAAAACTGTGGATAACTAAAAAACTGCTAGGTCTTGCCTAGCAACTTTACTCTTTATAGCTTAGCCACTCAAAAATTTCCTTTTCAAACGATTTTTTGTCCGGAAAATATTCTGGAAAAGATTCGAGATTTAATATTTTATTTTGGATTCTTTCTACCTCCAAGCAATCAAGATAGCTCCCATATTTGTAGTTATTTAAATGTTCGAGAGCTTCTTTTTTGTCTTTAATCCCAATTTCTTTCCAATCTTTTTGGATAAGTTTTACGGGATTTAGATGGATGTAGGAAAATAAATATTTCAAAGCGCGATCATCTTTCGCATGTTTAGATTTAAATTTACCTTCAAATAATCCACCAGTATGTTTATATTTTCTGTTGTAATACATCGCGTAGGCAGTGGTGAGTTTCTGCATAAATTTGCTGATATTTTCATCTTCCGTTTGGGTTAAAAGTATATGAAAATGATTTGGCATCAGACAATATGCTCCGATAGACACAATTTCTTTTCCTCTTTCAAAATCGTAAGGACTTTCATCTTTCATAAGCATAAAAATCCTAAAATTATTTTTAGAATTACAAGCATAGAGCAGACTCATGAAACGAAAATAGTCCTCGTTATCAAGAAAAATTTTTTGTTTGCTGTTGCCACGATTGTAAATATGATAATATTCACCGCTGACTAAATTTACTTTTCTAATTGACATAAGAATATTATACTCCCAAAAAACTGCTAGGCAAGACCTAGCAGTTTTCTATTTTAGTAAATTTTTTACCCCTGCTAGAGCAGAAGCTTCAAGATTTTTAAACGAAAAAGAGAGCGATTGATATGTACTGCTAGCTAGTTGCCCTGTCTCATGATAAATATTCACAAAACTAGTAAAAAAACTATTAAAAACAACACTAGCTGTCTTTCCTGTTTGATTAAAAAGAAATTTTAAATTCGAAGCGGAAGTAGCAAAGGCGCTGTCGTTGATTTTTATTTTATTTATATTTTGAGCCAGAAAAATATTTACCTTGGCAAAACTTTCGGCGATTGTGTTGCTTCCAGTCTTGATTGCTTGGGCAAAAGTATTGCCCGTATTGTCAATCATTTGGCCGACAGCCTTACCTGCGTCACCAATTGTTTGGCCCGTTTTTCCCAAAAGATTTTCCGAACCGGAAATAGCAACACTAATTCCCTGTTCGAAAGCCTTGCCTGCATCCCCGATTGCTTGGCCCGTTTTCCCGAAAAAATCGGCGCAAGAGGAAGAAATAAAATTGCTTGTATTAATAATTCCCTGCCCTATTTGATAAGAAAGATTTTCCAAATTATAGAGAGAAATGGTAAAGGCACTACCATTTATTTTACTCACTTGTTTCGAAAAAGAGATTCCAAGATTTTCAAAAAAGGAAATTATTGAATGATACGCGTTGCCGAATGTTTGCCCGACAAAATTAAATGCATTACTGATTGCTTGCCCTGTTTTCCCCCACATGTCAGACATGTGAGAAATTGTTTGGGAGAAGAAGGACGGGCCTTTTTTAATACTTATTGGGACAACTTTTATTGGAGCCGGAGAAAAGGAAACTTCTTTTTTCGGAATTTCTTTGGGCGGAGAAGTTTTTTTAATCACAGGGAAACTTTGAGTAATTTGAGTTGGCGTTCGCTCAAAAAACTTGGTGAAAAAATTCGAAAAGGAGGAAATTAAGAAATCGCTGGTATCCACCGTGATATCTCCGATTTGGCTGAAAAGATTTTTCAAATTAGATGTAGATGTGACAAAAGCACTGTTATTTATTTTTTTTAGATTTTCAAAAAGATTCCCCCAGATGTCCGGCATGTGGAAAATGCCTACTCTAGGCGGAATTATTTCTGTATTTTTTAATTCCACTTTTGGCTCGCCTCGCCAAGTAGAATGAACGCAGGAAGTATTGTTTTTACAATCAAATTTTATCCATCCGCCATAAGGACCCGAGGCCCAAGCCCAGCCATTCCATTCTCCGGTTACAGGATCAATCACCACTTCCTGACCAGTGGCGGAGAAATTAATCACGCCGGAAGTTTCGCTCCAAGCTGTCCCTTTTAATAATCCGTTCGTAGGATCAGCAAAGAAGACGCCTCCATAGGGAGGATTAAAAGTAACCCAGCCAAGTTCATCTCCCCAAACTTTTCCGCTAATTCCTTTTCCACTGTCTATAGCAAGAGGCGGAGTGCCGGAGACATCAAAGTCAATAAAGCCTGGAGTTGGAAAATCTACGGTGCCGGGTGTTTCATTGGCACAAGCGACATCATGACAGACTTTTATTTTATTTTCTACCGATGTATCAATCTGCGCGACAGTCGTGTTCCCTGGAAGTAAAAATATATCGGCAGGCGCGGAAGCGAGAGCCGGGCTTCTGGAAAGTCCAAAAATAAAAGACACACCAAAAATGAGTGAGACGACAATAATTTTTAAAATGTATTTTTTTTGTTTCATCCCGAATCTTTTACTTTTTTCTATTTGAGTATAATTATACTACAATAGAATAACTTTGGGCAACAAAAAAACTATTTTCTGTTCAAAACTTCCTGCCTGCGCAGGCAGGTCCTGACCGCTTCTTTGATAGATTCTTTGCCCATGCCGTAATGTTCCAAAAGCTCTGCTGGAGTACCTGATTGACCAAATTTATCGGACACTCCGACAAATTCTATGGCAGTTGGACAATTGGTAGCTAAAATCTCTGCCACCGCGGAACCTAACCCACCAACGATTTGATGCTCTTCTACCGTCACAAGACATTTTGTTTCTTTTGCCAATTTTATAATTTCATCTTTATCGATCGGTTTGATGGAAGCTAAATTCATTACTTTTATTTTGATATTTTCAGTTTCCAATTCTTTGGCAACCATAATCGCTTGGTAAACGAGAGCGCCAGTCGCAATTATGCCCACTTGCGCAAGCCCGATATCAGGCATCCAATAAATTTGCGCTTTCCCTACTTCAAACGGAGTTTCCTCGGTAGTAATAATCGGTGTTTTCTCGCGCGCCAAACGCAAGTAAGCGGGCCTTTTTGTTTTCGCTAAAAGAAGAGTGGCTTTTTTTGCTTCAATTGCATCGCAAGGTGAAATCACATCCATGTTGGGAATTATGCGAGTCAAAGCAATATCTTCGAGCGCTTGGTGCGTGCCACCATCGGGGCCAACGGAAATACCGGCATGGCTACCAACGATAATTACTTTTCTGTCGTTGTAAGCAATCGTGGTCCTGATCTGTTCCCAATTTCTTCCCGGAGAAAACATCGCATAAGAGGAACAATATGGGATTTTCCCCATAGCGGACATGCCACTCGCCACCGTCACCAGATTTTGCTCCGCGATCCCCATTTCAATAAATCTTTCGGGAAATTTCTCGGCGAATAAATGCATTTGAGTGCTTTCGGTCAAGTCTGCGCAAAGCGCCACTACGTTTTTATCTTGCTCTCCAGCCAAGACCAATCCTTGCCCGAAACCTTTTCGGATCGGCACTTGCTCGCACGCCTGCCCTGAGGTATTCGAAGGGTCTTCATTGAAAATTTTCGAATTAAGTTTTAAATTGGGGTTTAACATTTTATTTTAATTTTTTTCTATTTTGTAAAAAATTCTGTTTCGTTATAAAGGAAGGTGGCAATTTGCCTCTACCCTTGTAGATTATATTTTAACACACTTTTGACATCTTGATACTTGCTTTTATTTTTGATTTGGTATACAATATACTCATATTTGGGATTTTCCCACGACCCTGCCGAAAGGCGGGGCAAATTTTTTTCCAAGATACAACTCATAAAATCCTTCAGCTATTTTTGCTTGATCCTGCTCATCTAATTCTCCATATTTTTCAAATAATCTTTTTGAACTCATAACTCTAACTTGACTCAATACTGCCACACAATTTATACCTCTATGAATAATGGGTACATACCAAGAACCTTCTTTTATTTTAGTGGAAAGAGGAATTCCAAGAAATCCTTCATGACTCAATTTTCTGAATATGTGCATCGGTCGGGAAAATTTTTCACTTTTACCGTTCATTTCAATACCAACATTTTCACCAAGGGCACACCACCAAACCTCCCCTTCTTTAAACAACGGAATTTTATGTTCATTGCTATGCAACTTTTCCTTGAGTTTTATCCATTCAAGAAATCTTTTAATTATTTCCATAAAAATTTATTTATTCAAATCTAACTCTTTCAGCGCCATTTCACCTTCTGCGCGTGTCGGTGATTTACCATGCCATTTATAATCTCCTTCCCATTCTTTTATACCCTTGCTTGCTATGGTCTCTGCCAAAATTACAATCGGCTGTTCATAGGTTCGATGTGCTTCTTCCACTGCCTCGTTCAGAGCCTTGAAGTCATGTCCCGAAACATCTATGACATGCCAATTAAACGCTTCCCATTTCTTTCGGAGTGGCTCGAGGGGCATGATTTCTTCAGTATTTCCATCTATTTGAATATTATTTCTATCCACAATCGCGATTAAATTATTTAGTTTATTTTTCCCGGCAAGCATTACCGCTTCCCAATTGTTTCCCTCGTCCAATTCTCCATCACCCAGAAAACAATAAATATATCTTTTGGTATCTTCTCCATAATCCATTTTGTCCGCCAAAGCCATGCCAACCGACTGCGAAAGCCCTTCGCCTAATGGCCCCGAAGAGGTTTCAAGCCAAGGCATAAATTCTCGGTGCGGATGACCTTGCAAGCGAGTGCCAAATTTACGCAAAGTTAAAAGTTCGGCAATCGGAAAATATCCCGAGTGCGCCATCGCCGCATAAAGCACCGGGCAAATATGCCCATTGGAAAGCACGACTCGGTCCCGTTCTTCCCAACTAGGATTCTTCGGATCATGTTTTAATACATGAAAATAAAAAAGAGTAAAAACATCCGCCATATCAAGCGGTCCGGCAGTGTGCCCGCTACCTGCTTCCACTAACATCCTGATGATGCTCTTCCTGATTTCATTCGCAGTTATTTTCAACTCTACTATTTTTTTGTCAGATAAAAATGCCATTTTATTTATTGTAAATTTTGAAATCTTTCCACAAGCCCTATTTTATCATAAGAATTAAAAAGAGCCGAACCCGTAATTAATTTTGTCGCGCCTGCTTCTACTAATAATGGGGCTGTCTCTTCATTAACCCCAATATCAATCTCAATTGGCAGTTCAGGATATTTTTCTCTTAGTAATTTAATTCTATCATATACTTTTTCATCTAAAGAAATTCCACTAAGACTGATTTTGTCGTTGCCCATACATTGCACAAAATCTACATGCGGGATCAAAGAAAAAATATTTTCTAATTGCATACTGGGCTTAAATGCAATTCCAATCTGGATATTATCTCTAATATATAAATCTATCCCTTCCAAAAAGTTTTTAAAATCCTCTAAGCTTTTCATCGCTTCCACATGAAAGATCATCCGCTTGGGTCCGAGCTTGATATAAGTATCAAAATTTTCCACCGCATCGGCTACCATTAAATCAAATTCAAAATCAAACTCATCCCAAAAAGGCAAACCTTGCTCTTCTTTTATTATTTTTTGAAAGTCATAATCATCAAAACCACCAAAGGTAAACGGCCAAGTCTTGGAGGGAACAAAAATGCCATCACAAAAATCTATCTGGATTGTCGAAATAATCCCGCGCAATGATCCAATTTTATTCTTTAATTCCTCAAAAGTTCTAAATGGCAATACTGATGCAATTATTTCAATCATAGATTTATTCAAAATTAACCCAACTTTTTTACTCGTCTAATATGTCTTTCATCTGTGGAGAATTTCGTAGAAAGAAATAACTCTATCGCAAATTTTATTTGATCTTCGGATAAAAATCGCACACCTAGAGATAAAATATTTGCATGATTATGGAGAACAGCGAGTTTAATAATTTCAAAAGAATCCGCACTTTTTTGACCACTAATATCAATCGCTTCTTTGGCTACAGCTTCTCCATAAAATTCTGCCGTTCGTGCGCCAGAAACTCTGTTGGCACACATAGCCTCGCCTTGCCCTGAACCACCTAAAATTATTCCTCGGCTTTCTGAATTCCCCGCAACTGCTTCGGCCACTGGTCGAATAAAATCCGGATAATCATCGTCCTTGTCATACTGAAATGCACCCTTATCTTCTATTTCATATCCAAGATTTAATTCACTTAAATATTTTTTAAGTTTTTCTTTAAATTCATATCCGACATGATCACTTCCAATGTAGATTTTCATATTATCGTATTCCCTGTTTTAATTACATGGTCCACTAATGTATATGTATACCCCATTTCATTATCATACCAACCAAGAACTTTTACCAGATTGCCTCCGACGACTCTCGTCATAGCAAGGTCTGCGATGGAAGCATGTGGATTGCCAAGAATATCAGAAGAGACAAGTGGCTCATTGGTAACGGTAAAAATATTTTTCCAACGCGGATCAAGTGATGCCTTGGTTAGAATTTCATTTACTTCTTCTTTGGTCGTTGTTCGCTTGGCGATAAAAGTAACATCCACGATTGATCCCGCTGGTACTGGTACACGAATAGAAATACCATCAAACAATCCTGCAAGTTCAGGAAATGCTAAAGTTACCGCAATAGCAGCTCCGGTAGAGCTCGGTACGATATTTTGCGCCGCCGCTCTTCCCTCTCTCAAATCTTTTTTACTTGGACCATCGACAAGGGCTTGAGTTCCAGTGTAACCATGGACAGTGTTTAAAATTGCTTTTTCTATACCAATCGCTTCGTGCAAAATTGCGATAAGAGGTGAAGTTGCATTTGTCGTACAAGAAGCATTGGAAGTAATATCCGCAGTTCCAAATTTTTCTTCATTAATACCAAGTAATATTGTCTCGCCCTTTACTGTTCCTTCAGCACCTTTGGAGGGGGCGCTGATCACTACCTTTTTCGCACCCTGAACAATATGAAACTGCGCTTTGTCATATGAAGTAAAGAGTCCGGTTGATTCAACTACCACGTCAATTCCCAATTCTTTCCAAGGAAGTTTGGTGGTGTCTTTCTCGGAAATAAATTTAACTTTTTTGCCATCAATAATAAAATCAGTCCCCATGGTTTGAATATCATGTTTCCATTCTTTATAAACCGTATCGTATTTAAGAAGGTATGCCATATTGGCAATATCACCCAGATCATTCACGGCTACCACTTCAATCTCCGGTCGATCCCAAGCAACCTTTAAAAATGTCCGCCCAATCCGCCCAAAACCATTAATTGCTACTTTTATTTTTTTGTTTTCCATAGTGAGTATATTATATCACTCCAGAGAAAAATAAAAAAATATGCTAAAATCAAGATATGAAAATTCATAGATTTATAGTCAACTTTGACTTGTCAAAAAAAGAACTAGAAATCAAAGACAAGGAATTGATTAACCAAATAAAAAATGTTTTGAGACTTAAACAAGGAGAATTTATTGAACTTTGTGATGGTAAAAGCATCTCCGCCATGACGGAAATAGTTGAGATTGGTAAAGATATTATAAAAGTTAAAGTCAGCGCCCCACTTCGCTCTTCAAGCTTCGCGGGGCAAAATAGCACAAAAAAGGTTAACCTTTTTTGTGCTATTTTGAAAAAGGAAAATTTCGAAATGGTAGTGCAAAAAACAACCGAATGCGGAGTATCGAAAATAATTCCAATTATAACTTCTCGGACAATTAAAACAGGACTCAATTTGGAACGCTTGCGAAAAATTGCCAAAGAGGCCAGCGAGCAATCTGGACGAATAAATGTGCCAGAAATTTTAGAACCGATTAGTTTTGAGAAAAGTTTAGAATTGGCAAAAGAAAAAGACCTTAATATTCTGTTCGACGCTTCAGGAGAATTATCTTTAAAAACGCACGGATATTTTTCTGCTGAAAAATTCCTCGTGCTCGCGCCGTCGCGCTCCCAAGGCATTTTAAAAGACAATTCTCCTTTCGTTAATCTTTTTATCGGACCGGAAGGTGGATGGACAAAAAGTGAAATAGAAAAAGCAAAATCTTTGAATTTCAAAATTGTATCTTTAGGATCACTCACTTTACGTGGCGAAACTGCAGCTATTATAGCAACATATTTAATTTCAAATTTAAAATGAATTTTATGATATTATAAAAATATGAGCAATTTTGTCCACTTACATACGCATTCGCATTATTCCCTGCTGGATGGGCTTTCAAAAATTGAAGATTTAGTGGCACTCGCTAAAAAATACAAAATGCCGGCTTTGGCCATTACCGACCACGGCAATATGTATGGAACGATTGAATTTTATAAACTGGCGAAAAAAGCCGGAATAAAACCGATTATCGGCGTGGAAGCATATATTGCCGAACGTTCACGTTTAGATAAAGAAACTGGCATAGACAATAAGCGCTATCATCTAACCTTACTTGCAAAAAATAACGAAGGCTATAAAAATTTAATCCAACTCGTCACTCTTTCCAACTTGGAAGGATATTATTACAAACCCCGCATGGACAAAGAACTTTTGCGAAAATATTCGAGTGGAATTATCTGTCTTTCGGGTTGCTTAGGTGGAGAACTTTCGCGGGCACTAGCGGTTAAAGATGAAGAAAGAGCAGAATTAATCATCAAAGAACATCAAGAAATCTTTGGGAAGGAAAATTATTTTCTGGAAATTATGAAACACCCTTCAGTCCCAGGAGACAAAGATGTGCGTGAACAAATAATTAAATTAGGTAAAAAATTAAATATTCCGGTCGTTGCCACGGTTGATTCACATTACCCCCACGCGGATGATGGTAAAGCACATGAGACACTTCTTGCAATTCAAACTAATTCAGACATAAAAGACGAGGACAGATTTTCTTTTGGTGCAGATAGTTATCATTTTATAAATGAACAAGAAGCCCTTGAACTGTTTAAGGATATCCCCGAAGCTGTAACTAATACTTCAAAAGTAGCCGAAATGTGTAATGTAGAAATTGATCTTGGAAAATGGGTTTTCCCCGATTACAAATCGAAGATGGAAAAACATACGAAACAAAAATGCGGGAGTTGGTTGAAAAAGGTTATGAAAGACTCGGAATAAAAGAAACACCTGAAATAAAAGAACGCGTAGAATATGAACTCGCAATAATTTTTAATAAAGGCTACACGCCATATTTCTTAGTGGTTGGAGACTTGCTTCATTATGCAAAAGAACACGGAATTTTAACCACAATTAGAGGTTCTGTCGCCGGTTCGATGGTCACTTATCTCCTCGGCATCACCAATGTAAATCCAATAGAATACAAACTTCCTTTTGAAAGATTCCTTAATCCATATCGTCCTTCCCCTCCCGATATCGATATGGATTATGCCGACAACAGACGAGATGAAATGATCGAATATACGAAACAAAAATATGGGGGAGATAAAGTCGCGCAAATCGGTACTTTCGGCACCATGATGGCTCGAGGCGCAGTGCGAGATGTCGCCCGAGCGCTCGCTTATCCTTACGCTATCGGCGACAGAATTTCGAAAATGATTCCGATCGGTTCGCAGGGACTCCCGATGACCATAGACCATGCCATGGAAATCGTACCGGAATTGCGCGAGGCATACAAAACAGAAAAAGATACTAAAGAAATAATTGATCTCGCCAAAAAACTGGAAGGATGCGTGCGCCATATTTCCGTACATGCAGCTGGAGTCGTGATCGCACCTAAGCCACTTTATGAATATACCCCAACTCAATTAGACCCCAAGGGAGGAAAAGTGATCACCCAATATGATATGTATAGCATCGAAGATGCCGGTTTACTGAAGTTTGATTTTTTGGGTATTCGCAACTTGGCTATCTTAGGAGATGCAATCAGTTTGGTAAAAAAATTCTATGACGTGGATATTGATATCGAAAGAATTCCACTTGATGACAAGAAAACTTTCTCACTCTTGGCCAGCGGACAAACTGAAGGACTTTTCCAATTAAACGGCTCCGGGATGACCCGCTATTTGAAAGAATTAAAGCCGACTTCCATTCATGACATCAACGCGATGGTGGCCCTCTATCGTCCTGGTCCAATGGAATCAATCCCGGAATATATCAAACGCAAACATAATCCGAGACTAGTAAAATATTTGGACCCGAGAATGAAAAAATTCTTGAGCGAATCTTATGGACTGATCGTCTATCAAGATGACTTGCTTTTCTGCGCCCTTGAAATGGCCGGCTATAACTGGGAAGAAGCAGATAAATTTCGCAAAGCGGTCGGTAAGAAAATTCCAGCCGAAATGGCCGCCCAATATGAAAAATTTACCAAGGGAATTATCGATAATGGACAGACTCCGGAATTCGCCGAAAAACTTTGGAAACTTTTTGAGCCATTCCAAGCTTATGGTTTTAATAAAGCGCATGCCGCCAGCTACGGAAAGGTTGCTTATCAAACAGCTTATATGAAAGCACATTATCCGGTGGAATATATGACGGCGATTCTCACTGCCGAATCGGGTGATGTGGAAAAAATCGCACAAATTATCGATGAATGTAAAAAAATGAATATCCCGGTGCTTCCTCCAAACATTAATGAAAGTTATGGTGGGTTTACAGTGATTCGAGAGATAGCGCCTAAGGCCCTATCTGTAGATAGGGCCTTAGGCGCTATCTCCAAGGAAATTCGATTCGGACTTTATACAATAAAAAATCTGGGCACCGATATTGCCGATGCAATAATCTCTGAAAGAAAAACCAGTGGCAAATATAAATCAATTTCTGATTTTCTGGATCGAATCAAGCATAAAAATTTAAATAAAAAATCAATGGAAGCTCTGATAAAATCAGGGAGCATGGATGAATTTGGTGATCGTGGAGTGTTGTTGGCAAATTTGGAAGATATGCTTGCCTACAACAAAGAAATGGGCAAACAAGCGCAAAATCAAACTTCCCTTTTTGGTGGCATGTCCGAAACTAAAGCTCCGACTTTTAAATTACAAAATGGGAAAGCTGCCACCCAAGCGGAAAAATTGTTGTGGGAAAAAGAATTATTGGGATTGTATGTTTCCGGACACCCGCTCGATCGGATCAGAGAAAAACTGGAAAAACGGGATATAAATATTAAAAAAATAAAAGAAGAAATGGGCAACGGTATGCCCGTGACCATCGCCGGGATTATTGAAACAGTCCGCCAAGTAATCACCAAAAATGACGAGCGGATGGCATTTATTAAAATTTCGGATCTCTCCGATTCGATTGAAGCCGTAGTTTTCCCGAGCGTCTTTAAAAATTCAATCGAAATTTTTGTGCCGGAAAAATGCATCGCCCTCACCGGCAAAGTTTCTCTTCGTAATGGTGAAAAAAGCATTATTATTGAAGGGGTGAAGGAGATATAAAAAAACGCAGTATCACCAAGAACACTGCGTTAAATTCTTTTCCAAGCATCACTTTTACTGCCCGGAATTTGGCTTGGGAGCACCACACTTATGACAGTGCACGTTAGATGCACTGTTTTCTGCCCCACAGGAGCAGATCCATTCACACAACGAAACGGAAAAAATTTTGCCATTTTACAAAAAATTCTTTTCATGTCAATTTTTTTACGGGCGATATTCTGCCCAACTAGTTTATTAAGAGCCTAGCATATAATTAAAAAAAATCAATCTGGAATTAATTATACAAACTCCCGCCAGAGGCGGGCAGGCATCGCTAACTATTGTAAATAGACATGGCTTTGTCCTTCCCTTCAGTAAATATAACCTCGATAGCTTCAGTAACTTTTTTGGAAAGTTTTTTAAGTTCTGCCAATTCTTTTTCTTTGTATTGCCCCAACAAGAATTTCAACATTTCTTTCTCCCCTTTGGGCTTTTTTAGTTTCCCCGATAAAGTCGTCGGCGTTATGCCAACCCTGATCCTCAAAAACTCTTCAGACTTCAAAGCCTTAATAATGGAATTCAGTCCATTGTGCCCACCAGAGGACCGATTGAAAGAAATTTTCATTCGGCCGATCGGCAAATCGACATCGTCATAAATGATCACCAAATCTTTTAAATCTTTTTTATTTTTTACGAGAGGGGCAACAGCATGCCCTGAATTATTCATAAAAGTATCCGGGGTAATAAATTTTATCTTAATATTAGGATTTATTTTCTTTTGAACTAGGGCAAGCATAATCCGCCCAGTATTGTGCCTGGTTCCCTCATATTCTTCTCCTGGATTGCCAAGTCCTACTACTAGTTTCATAAATATATCATAGCATATTCTCCCCTCCTTAGTTTTATTCCCCAACAAATTCATGCATTGTGTCAAGGATTATTTGTGTTAAAATACCTAAATGGAAGAACAAAAAAAGAAGTCTAATTGGCAGTCATTTTGGGAATTGGTGCGTTTCGCAATTATCGCAATAATTATCGTTGTCCCGATCCGGATTTTTATCGCTCAACCATTCATCGTTTCTGGCTCTTCCATGGTTCCAACTTTTGCCGATGGACAGTATTTGATTGTGGATGAAATATCATATTTGACTGGTACTCCCAAACGGGACGATGTAGTGGTTTTTAGAAATCCCAACGACACAAAAATATTTTTTATTAAAAGAGTCATCGGACTGCCGGGGGAAACAGTGGACATAAACAGCGCTCTTAATCAAGTTACTATTACCAACAAAGAACATCCAAATGGCTTCAAACTTGACCAATCATTCATAAAAAATGTCGGCGGAATAGATGGACATGCAACGCTGGGCCCTGATCAATATTATGTTCTGGGCGACAATCGGCCCGCCAGTTCTGATTCAAGATATTGGGGAGTGGTATCGAAAAATCTAATGATTGGGAGAGTCTTTTTGCGTTTATTACCAATTAATAAAATAGGTCTGATGCCTGGCGCCTACAAACAAGCCGAATAAATATGAAAACAAAACAACACAAAAACGTTTCCAAAGAAATACAATCTCCCAAGGGAATGAGAGATATTATGAATGAAGAGTATTATAATTTCCAAGGTTTTTTTGAAAAAGCGCAAGAAATAGCAATGTATTATGGTTTCAAACCGATAGAAACTCCGATGTTGGAATATGAAAGGGTTTTTACTTCCGGGATTGGAGAAGGCACAGATATTGTGGACAAAGAAATGTATACTTTAAAAACCAAGGGTGAAGATGCCTTGGCTCTCCGACCCGAGCACACTGCCTCTTTAATGCGCGCCTATATAGAACATGGTATGCAAACGATGCCTCAGCCGGTAATGCTTTATCAATATGGCCCGATCTTCCGCCACGACAATCCGCAACGCGGACGCTACCGACAATTTTATCAATTTGACCTGGATTGCCTTGGTAATGGGAAAAGCATTTTGGATGCCCTGGTGATAAAAGTTATCATGAATATTTTGGAAGAAGCGGGAGCGCAAAATCTTTCGGTTGATATAAATTCAATTGGTGATAAAGAATGCCGACATGGATATTTGAAAGAACTTACCAGTTATTATCGAAAACATATTAATAGTTTGCCGGTCATTGACCGAGAACGTTTAAAAACTAATCCCCTCCGAATTCTTGACTCTAAAGAAATAAAAACAAAAGAAATAAATGAAAACGCTCCAGATTCGATCAGTTTCCTGTGTCCTTCTTGTAAAGGCCATTTTTCCGAAGTTTTGGAATACTTGGAAGAAATGAACATCCCTTACAATATCAATAAAAATTTAGTCCGAGGACTTTCTTATTATACGCGCACTGTTTTTGAGATTATTGAAGAAAAAAACGAGGATGGTTCCCTGCCTCTAGCACTCGCCGGCGGTGGACGCTATGATTATCTGGCCCGACAGATCGGCAGCAAAAAAGATGTGCCAGCTGTTGGTGTTTCAATCGGAGTGGACAGAATTATCGCGGCCCCTTGGTATAAAAAACTTTCGCCCAGAATAATCAAGAAACCAAAAATATATTTTGTTCAACTCGGAGCAGAAGCAAAATTAAAAAGTTTGAATGTGATTGAAATTTTGCGTAAGGCTCATATTCCGATTACTCAATCTCTTTCCAAAGACAATCTGGGTTCTCAATTGGCTGCTGCAGAGAAACTGGGAGTCCCTTATGTTTTAATTTTCGGACTAAAAGAAGCCTTAAGTGATTCCGTCATCGTGCGAGATATGTCCAATCGGTCCCAAGATACTATAAAATTAAGTAAATTGCTGGATTATTTGAAAGAATTAAAATAGACGCACCCCTACCCAACCTCCCCCTTAGCTAAGGGGGAGGAGAAGGAGGGGGTGAAAAAAAATACCATGCAAAAGATTTTACAAAAAAATGAAGCAGTGCTCCGAAAAGACGCTAAAGAAATTCCGATTCATGAGATAAAGACTCCGAAAATCCAGAAAATACTGAAAGAAATGTCCGCTGCTTTAAAGAACCAAGAGGATGGAGTAGCACTGGCTGCGCCCCAAATAGGATATCCTTTAAAAATTTTCGTGGTTTCCGGAAAAATCTTCTCCGCCAAAGGCGGACTCGCCTCTGGCGAGGACATAGCAAAATCGCTTAAAAATCAAGATACCGAGAAAACTCTCAAAGACTCAGTTTTCATTAATCCAATAATTTCAAAAATGTCTCGGGAAAAAGAATGGATTCCCGAAGGCTGTCTTTCGGTCCGCTGGCTTTATGGTAAAACTTTACGATCAAAAAAGGCTACGGTTACTGCTTATGATGAGAAAGGAAAGAAATTTACTCGAGGCGCTTCAGGACTCTTGGCTCAAATTTTCCAACATGAAACTGACCATCTAAAAGGTATTCTTTTTATTGATCATGCCAAAGATGTTAAAGAAGAAAAGCCTAAATAAATTAGATGCTAGGTTCTAGTACAGAAATTAAATGCCAAAAAATTCAAAACTAAATTTTATATTTTTCGGAACTCCGAATGTCGCATCCGAAACTTTGGAAATTCTAAAAGAGGCAGGCTTCTTGCCTTCGCTGATTGTTACTTCACCCGACCGACCCCAAGGAAGAAAAATGATCATAACTCCCCCGCCGGTAAAAGTTTGGGCCGAGAAAAACAATATCCCGTATATTCAACCAAATGAGGGAAGGTCGGACCTTTTTGAATACTTAAGGTCCCACC
>CAITSL010000047.1 GCA_903895055.1 uncultured bacterium | reverse complement strand
TTTAAATCACATTATAAGTTGTACAATTTTCGGATTTACGCTTGTCTTACTTTACACAGTTTCAACTCTTTATCATATTTTTCAAAAATCGGGTTCATGTGTTTCCTTATTTAATAATAATACATTTATCTTGTTTCTTCAAATTTTTTACCTATCAAAAACAGATCATTTTCTCCAAAGTGTTTCGCCATAAATTGAACCGAAAGAGGTAATCCTCCGCTCGTAAATCCGGAAGGTAAAGCGATGGCAGGAATGCCAGTCAGATTGGCTGGCGCCGAAAAAATATCACATAAATACATCGCGACAGGATCATCCAGTTTTTCTCCTATTTTAAACGCCGGAGTCGGTGTGGTAGGGGTCATTATAAAATCAACCTTTTTAAAAATATTTTGAAACTCTTCTTTGATAGCATTGCGTACTCGCCAAGCTTTATTGTAATAAGCGTCATAATATCCATGGGAAAGGATGAAAGTGCCTAAAATTATTCTTCTCTTCGTCTCGGCGCCAAATCCCGCTGATCTTGTTTTTTTATACACATCAGAAACATTCTCCCCTTCTTTTCGCAGTCCATACCTGACACCGTCAAATCTGGACAAATTAGTCGAAACCTCCGCCGGCATAATAATATAATACGTAGCCAAAGAATATTTTGAATACGGCAAATCGATATCAACAATTTTATAACCTGCATTTTTTAATTTCTCTACCGATTCTTTAAAGTTATCCATCACTTCTTTGTCTACTCCGCTATCAAATAAATGCCAAGGGATGCCGATAACATTACCACCCCCTGCCCCCTCCTCCTCAAGATGGGGAACTATAGACGTCGCATCCATTTCGTCTTTCCCTTGAATTACGTTAAATACTGTTTCCACATCTTTGACTGTTTTCCCAAAAGGGGAAACTTGATCTAGCGAATTACCCATGGCAATTATTCCGTTTCTGGAAACTCTACCATAGGTCGGCTTTAAGCCGACTAATCCGCAAAAAGAAGCTGGCTGTCTGACAGAGCCACAAGTTTCGGTACCAAGGGCAACAAGCGCCATATCACTCGCTACCGCCACTGCTGAGCCACCGGAAGAGCCACCGGGCACTCGATTTTTATCATAGGGATTTCTGGTTACCCCATAGGCGCTCGTTTGAGTCGAAGAGCCCATGGCAAATTCGTCCATATTTGTTCTACCAATTATCACGGCTCCAGCATCTTTTAATTTTTTAATCACATATGCATCATAACTGGCAACATAATTTTCAAGAATCTTAGAAGCAGCCGAGGCAGTTCTCCCTTGGATTAAAATATTATCTTTGATGGCAATCGGAATCCCGGTTAATCCACCCGCTTCTCCATTTTTAATCCGGCCATCTGCGCGCTTGGCTTGTTCTAAGGAATCAGAAAAAACTTCCAAAAAAGAATTGAGTTCTTTGTTTTTTTCTGTAATATTTTTCAAATATGCAGAAGTAAGTTCCACGGAAGTTATTTCTCCTTTTCTTAACATCTCTCCCGCTTTTTCAATTGTCATGTTTTTTAAATCCATGTTTTCTACAATATTTTCTTCACCTTTACAAAACCATCCTGCGAATCAGGGAATTGTTTGATGATCAAATCACGCGAAAAAATCCGCGAGGCTGGCTCGCCCCGCCCTTGGCGGGGTAAATCTTCTCGCCAAACATTTCTATTTTTATACTCCGGCACTCCTGCCTGCGCAGGCAGGTCCACTTCAGTTATTTGCTTTACATAGTTCAAAATACTGTCTAAATCTTTCAAAAGACTTTCCTTTTCTTTGTCAGTAAGTTCGATTTTTGCCAACTCTGCGAGCTTTTCAATGTCTTTGATTTCCATGATTAGAGTATACCAAAAAACCCTGTTTTTATAAAGAAATTATTTTTACTTTCCAAGCAAAGCCTTGACCCTCGCCTCTACAGGCGGGTGGGTTGAAAAAAGATTAGAAATTTTTCGGCTTCGCGAGCCGAAAGGATTCGCGATAAAAAGATGCGCTGTCGCATCATTCGCGTATTTCATCGGTTGACCATACTTGCTTATTTTAATGAGTGCATTGGCCAAGCCTTCCGGATAGCGAGTCAGGAGCGCTCCGGATGCGTCAGCCAAAAATTCCCGCTTGCGAGAAATAGCCAGTTGAATGAGCGTCGCAAAAATCGGAGAGAGTATCGCAAAGATTATTCCTATTACCATCAAAATTCCCCCGGCTTCGCCGTCTCCTCTTTTTCTTCCTCCCCCAAAAAATAATGAGCGAGTAAAAATGTTGGCAGCGATAGAAATAAATCCGACGAGTACCACCACCACAGTGGAAAGCAGTATGTCGCGATTACCAATATGCGAAAGTTCGTGGGCAATTACTCCTTCCAATTCTGTTTTGTCCAAAATCTGCAAAATCCCTGTCGTTACTGCCACTACCGCATGTTCTTTATTCCTACCGGTCGCGAAAGCATTTGGAGCCGGATCATCTATGATATAAATTTTTGGCATTGGTAATCCAGCGGTGATTGCTAAATTTTCCACTGTATTCCAAAGCATTGGATTGTCTTCTTTTTTAATTTGCTTGGCATGGTTGAGGGCCAAAGCAATTTTGTCCGAATTCCAGTAACTAAAAATATTCATCCCGACGGCAAAAATTATGAAAATGTATAAAATACTTATATTTTGGTAATAGTATGAAATAAAGTATCCAATCGCAATAATTATCACCAAAAACAAACTCATTAAAAGCCAAGTTTTAGAAACATTTTTCGATTGTTCCGTATAAAGCGTTGCCATATTTACTCAATAATTATCGGGATCAAAACACTTTTATCATTAGCCGGAAGACCTGAAGCATTATCGTTATGAATTTCAAAGTAGGCAGAACCTTTGGGAAGTCCGGTAAAATCAATATTGCCTTCAAATGAAACTGGGTCTATCGTCCAATCCGTTGTTGACCTAGCATTACTTCTCTTGAGAGCTTTTTTATTTAAGTCAAGAATATTTATCCCAATATTTGCTTCAAAAAAATATCCGCCTTTTATAACACCTCTATAAGAAACTATCCCATGTACTTTGGTATTTGGCCAAATGGAAAAAGAAATCAGGTCATCTTTATCCCCCAAAAGACCGTCTTTTGGGATAGGCTGTTGCGATTGATCAACCGTAACAACCGGAGCTGGTTTTTGGAATACCCCGAAATATTCTTTTTCATTTCGTAGCATTATCCGAATAGCAATAACCATTAAAATAATAAGTACCAAAAGTAAACCAGTATTTAATTTTGAACCGAAAAACCAAAATTTATTGTTCATAATTTTTAGAATTTTACCTCCACTGGATTTTGAGCGACATCGTTGTCGGGTAAATCAAAGAATTCCATTCTCGTAAATTTGAAAGAATTTGCAATAATATTGGAAGGAAAACTTTCGATTTTGATGTTCAAGTCGCGAACATTGCCATTATAAAATCTGCGAGCGGATTGAATTTTATTTTCCGTATCGGAAAGTTCATTTTGCAATGCCAAGAAATTCTGATTCGCTTTTAAATCAGGATACGCTTCTGCAATCGCGAAAACAGATTTCAAGGCTCCGGTGAGCATATTTTCAGCTTCAGCTTTCTGCGCTCCTGCCTGCGCAGGCAGGCCCATAGCCATACTTCTTGCTTTAGTAACATTTTCAAAAGCGCTCGATTCGTGAGTGGCATAACCTTTGACCGTATTTACCAAATTCGGAATAAGGTCATATCGGCGTTTCAATTGAACTTCAATATCCGCCCAAGCTTCCTTGGCTCTATTTCGGAGCGTGACAAAACCATTATAAACAAGAACAAACCATAAAACCACTATTACTACAATTCCTAAAATTATCCAAGTTATCATAATATTTTATAAATTTCAGCCTGAGGCTGATCCGCTTTTGGCGGAAATAAGTTAATAATCACCTACTAATAATACTACTTAACAGTAGCAGAATCAATGATTTCTTTAATGATATTATCAACCTCCTCTTTGGAAATCAAAGGAGCATCAGGCGTATTATACCTTGTATTAAAAAGGTAAATGGACAGTACTGTATTTTTTTCAGGGAAAAACACATAAGCTCCTCCAATAGAATTTTTTCCACTGAGGCCTTCTGGAGTTAAATCCTTTCTTAAATAAATATAATACTTGTTATTTTTGTAGCTATTTATTTCTAGATTGGCCGAAGAAGCAAAACCATTTAATTGTTCTATTATAGCAACTTGATATTGAGGATATTCTTCTGGAGATACTTGTTCTGTCCAGATTTTAAAAATCGGCATTTCGGTAAATGTTTTACTGGCGTAAAAAGATCTCCTGCCCGCCAATACTTTAAACATCTGTTCTTTTTCTTGAGCTCCCATATTGATGGAAGCATTGTCTCGATATTCAATAAAAACAGGACTTGAGTTATTTAATCCTTTTGGACTAAAATCACCTTCTTCGTTTGGACTTGTTAGATATAAATTTTCCTTAAAAGTCAAAGGAAAGAAAGAGGCAAACTGATCCTCTTGCAGAATTTTCCTATTCCATCCCTCGGAATCAGGATAGTAGGAATTTTTTTGTACGCTGTCATGGCTAAATGCTAAAATAATCCCAATGATTATTACCACCACAACCCCCAGAACGATTAAAATATTTTTTTTCATAAGTTAATTATAATTCAATAAACAAATAAATACAAACAAAAAGCCCTCCGGTTTTGGTCGAGGGCTTTTTCCCGTTTATTGAGAAACTAAATCGGTCATTATCGGTGCAATCATATACCAAGAATTATTAGCCCTCGCAAATAATACTTTTAAGGTATAGGTCGACCCGTCAGCAAGCGGATCCACGTTGCCTTCAGTTTTGGGAATAGTGAGCGTTATTTGACAACTAGCAGCCTGATCAAAAGAGTATCCTGCCTTTCCTCCATGGAATTCACAACTTGCCAAATCTTTTTCCAGGGTAGAAAAATTAATGTTGTTATATATATCGCTATATACTTGCCACAAATTGGCGGCTGTTTTGCCTTCCATTTGAGATTTCAAATCACTAAGATTACTACTCCCTGGTTTATAAAAGACACTTTGGGCTGTGATAAAAGCTTCGACATCTTTCTTAGAGACAATATCCTTCATATTTTGCACAGCATTAATAATTCCTGAAATGTCTGAATTGGTAGATGGATTTTCGTTGGCTGTTTGATCAGCTGGCGCTGTTGTATTGATATCAGCATTATTTGTTGCAGAATTTTGGTCTTGTCCTTGAGTATTAGGCACTTGGTTTGTATTCATATTTTTATTGTTAGATTGATAATAATAATATCCCCCACCAGCAAGAAGGATAACAACTACGACGATAACAATTGCCCAAATCGTGCTTTTTGATTTTGGGGGTGGCGTAGATGGCATTCCCGACTGAACATTTGGAGCCTGGTTAGCTACTCCATTTTGCTGGCTTGAAACAAAACTTTGATTTTGTGGATCCATAAAAATTTTCTAATAATTAACTATTAATAGTACTAATCACAATTTTCGGAAACATTTGAAACTTTCCAGTCTTTCCCGATTTTTTCCAAATCCACACAAATTGACATAGAGGTATTGGTAAATTTCACCTCGCCTTCTTGCTCTGATTTCTTGCTAGTGGAAACAAAACTGCTAAAAAAGACACTTTTATAGTCTCCCCTGGTTTCTGCATCTTTAGTTATATAGTCCGAATTCGGGCTAAAATCAGGCGCCACATAGCTTGAAACATCGCCACCGGTAAATATATTTTGGGTAAAACTTTTCGCCACATCCGAACCAGATCCGGAAAATAAGAACACAAAGAAAACAAATTCCAATATCCAAAACGCGACAAGTGCTCCCAAAAGAATTTTTGCGATTTTGGAAATATTCCTCTCTCGATGCTCAAAACTAGCGAAATCTTTATTGCTTTTCTCCCAAGCCATTTTTCGACCATCTTTGATTATTTTAATGAAAAGATAAATATTATAAAATGGGATAAAAAACATCCAGAATTCTTTGTATAAACCGACAGCTATGGCGTATATAGGTCCTAATATTCCGCCGATGGTGGCTTTGTTGATATAATCACTTTGCTCTTTTGTTAAATTATTTGTTGGTTCCATAAAAATTAATTAATAAATATTATTTTTGTAGTTCTTTTCTCCATTGATTCAAACTGTTAATACAATGATTAATTGTTTCAATTACTTCTTTGTCGCTTTGATTGTATTCCCCTATTTCAATAGAAAGCATTATTTGATCATTTCCAAGACTTAAGAAAGCTCTCCAATACCACGATAAGTCTTGTTTTATCTTCAAATTATAATAATTAAATTCTTTATTTATATCGCTGATTTTTGAAATTTTCTCAGTTATAGTAAGATCTCCGGATTCTTTATTAAAATTAAAAACCAAATCATTCAGGGTAGTACTAAATCCTCCTACATTTTCTTGAAACGAAATATTTGGAATATTTTTTGATTTTGCGTAACTATTTATATAAAACTTGGCTTGTTGGGGAATAGAAATTAGATTACAATAATCAATCACCTTAGAAAAATAGCTCTTATCCCACAAATAAGAGAAGTCTGACAAACTTTTGATTTCTTTTACGAATTCTTCAGAGGAAAGATGGCTATTGGGGAAATCGGTTCTAATATTTATCCTATATAATTGATCACTTTGGATTTCTTTGATGGAAGGATCAATCTCGAATTTCCTATTTAAAAAATCTAAATTTTCGCCCGGCAATATTTTTTTTGCAGTCTCTCCTTGAGGATTGTTTTGAATTTCTAGTAGCGCATCCCAAAGGTCCTTTCTTTCATACCCGAGGGGTTCTGTTTCTCCTTTCGTTGCCAAATTAGTACCAAATACATACCCCCTAGCAATAAGAATTTGATTTTCAGGATTATATTCAAATTCAACGTTATAAACCGAACCTCTAAATTTATTGTCGGTTTTAATATCAAATACCTCTTCTATTGGAATTTTTCGGCTTTTCGCGTATGCCGATATGTATTCGTAAGCTTTTTCATAAGTCATTGGCGCCATTTCTACATTTGGGTTGTTCATATTTTTGTTTTTAGCTTGATAAAGATAATACCCTCCGACGATTAATAGCAACACAAGCAATACCCCAACAATCAGCCAGATTTTCTTTTTTGAATTTGGGTTTTGTGGTTCCATAAATTTTTATTTCATTGTTTTAAAACTTTTAACCATACCTTCAAAAATCGGCAAATTTACATTGTAGTCGGCTTCTTTACTGTTGAAGATAAGAATGAAGAGATTGCCATCGGCCAAAATAGAGTACTGCACATTGCGGAGTGGCCCGTGTTCGCTTACAGAAGAAAATTCGGTGCCATAGTAATCCAAACCAGAATCGGTTTTCAAAGGACCAAAAAGAGCTTTGGTATTTTTTATGTCTTTAGCCCCTGCATTTGCGAGGCTTTCAGGAATACGATCAACAAATCCAACTGTCAGGGTTCCGACTGGATCATCTTTTAGTTTCTGTCCGAACTTATCGTTCTTAAAAACGACCAGATTAGTAACCTGTATATCATCATTTTTTTCGTCCAGAGGATAACCTCCGGCAATAACACCGGCAGCTCCTAGATTTTCTTTAAATTTGCCAATAACCCAAGAATCCGGATAATCAACCGAAAAATTGTTCGCGGAATCGGTATAAGTTTTGATACTACTTTTTTTATTTACACTATTGTTCATATTTATATTTTGGTTATTTGATTTATAATAATAATATCCCCCACCCGCTAATAGTAGCACGACCAAAGCCCCGACAATCAGCCAGATTTTCTTTTTTGATTTTGGAATTTGCGGATTGGTATTTAGAATTTGTTCTTGATTTTGTGGTTCCATAAAAATTTCTATAAACCTTTAACAATATTTTTTACTTGCTCTTCCGAAGCAATAGTATAAACTTCTACTGGAGTTTTTCCTTCATTATTTTTACATTTGGCAAGCGCGTCGGAAGACTCTTTTGTTGGCAGATATGTATATATCCATTTACCTTGGTATATATCAGCTACATAATCTTTTGTATAACTAAAGAAATTCTTTTTTTTAATTAAATTAAGGTGAGCGTCCAAATCACCTTTTCCTTCAATTGAAAGAAAGGAATTTGAATCGCACACAAAATCTTTGCTGAAAGTTTCAAAGTCTTTTTTATAAGTTGCCCCTCCGCTAAAAAATAACATATATATTAAAAATAAAAGCGGGATAATTGCCAATAGCGCTATCAGCAATGAATCGTACCTTCTTGAGAGAAAAATAAGGGCAATTATTATTAATGGATATCCTACGGACGCCAAAAATATAACCCATGCTAAGACAGATTTTCCTGATCCCGGCGCATCAAAAGACATTACCCCTGAAATTAATATAACTGGATAGGCTAAAATCGGAATGGCTGAAACTATATTAACTATCGTGATTATGGTTTTCATTTTTTATAAATTAATTAATAATCTTATTATACGACAAAATTTTTAATCAGCTCTAACAAAATAGTAACCGGTTTCCTGAACTGTCCCCTTTATCGTTTCTTTAGCTGTCCCTTCCAGATATATGTTATGAATATCTCGCGTAATTTCCAGATTCAATTGTGGATACCCTGCATCATAGGTAAAAACAATTTTTTCTCCAGACACACTGAATTTTCCTTTAGTTAGCGCAAATTGGTTAGTATTGTAATCAACCCAATTATGGACAAAAGTGCCATCTCTATAAAGGATTATATAATGCTCCGCTCCGTGAGGTTCAAAGTATTTGCCAGCGATATTTGCGTATTGCCCGACAAAATTCTCTGGAAAATTTATTTTGTCGGATTGCTTCAAAATCCAGAATGAAAGTCCCCCGCTGATCATGGTAATAATGAATAAAGCATAGATAAATTTTATAGATTTTTTCATAGGTTAAATAATGATTTCTAAAGTTCTGCTCCTATTCCAAATAGTTTCCAGTTCCCTGCTTCAAAGAAATATTTCAAATTAAACTTCAAAATGCCCTGTTTTATTTTGCCATCTGTTGGATCTTTAACACTGATCGTATATTGTCCTTGGGCCACCAGTAAACCATCTTTATTTATCCCAGGTTGTTCGCTAAAAACTGGCTGTTGATTTTTTAAATCAGATAAATCCACTTTTAGATCAATAAAACTTTGAAATTGCTTTTTTATCGTATCTTGACTTGCCATCTGTTCCTTGAAAGCGGTAGCCCCTGAATCGTACAGTTTAGTAAAATCCTGGCTATTGACGTCATCTGAGAAAAGACCCATAGTTTTATTTACCAAATTGTTAATTTGAGCTTGGTTTGTATTCCCCCCTTGAGAAATGTCACCTGCGTTGCCGTTAATGTTAATGCTTGCGATTTTCCAATCATTTTCTTCTTTTACAAAATTAATTTGGACAGGCATCACCGTATGGTCAGTCAAAGTAATAGAACCAGACAAAGTTCCAGTGTTTCCGCCACTAATTTTTCTACTATTCCAAAGAGAGCTTTGGTATTCTCCGAGCTTGTATTGAGAAATAAAGGACCCAAATTGGTCAAGAGAAGCATGCGATTGAAAAAGCTTGGATGTTTTCCGGTAAGCTTCTCCGTATTGATTGTTCTTGATAAGAGTTAGAAAATCGTCGGCGGAATTTGGCAATTTTCTAGTTGAATAAAAAACAAAAAAAACAATCGAGCCTATTAAAAGAACGATGATAACAATGATGAGTATTATTTTTTTCATAAAAAAATTTTAATTAATAATAAAAATTTAATAATATTGAAAGCGGAACCGGTCAAGA
>CAITSL010000046.1 GCA_903895055.1 uncultured bacterium | reverse complement strand
GTCAAAGACCGTCTTTGACAATTTATGCTTTTCCGCAACTTCCTCAATAAATAAATGCATCGCATATTTATCCACAATTTTTCCTCTGGTAAATTCTTTCAAAAGTTCATAGCCGTCTTGTACACCAACGCTCCGCAAGATTACTTGATACGCTTCGGAGACAACTTCCCAATGTTCTTCCAGTTCTTTTTTTATGGCACTTTCGTCCACTTTAATTCGTCCTAAACCTTTTAAAATAAAATAGAGGGCAATTTTGGTATGTCCAAAAGTTAAACCGAAATTTCGTTCCACGGTTGAATCAGATAAATCTCTTTGCATTCTTGAGATTGTAAGCTTTCGTCCAAAAAATTCACAGAGTGAATTTGCCAGGCCAAGATTTCCTTCGGCATTTTCAAAATTTATTGGATTTACTTTTTGAGGCATCGCCGATGAGCCTATCTCCCCGGCTTTTGGAATTTGCACGATAACTCCTCGTGAAATATAACTCCAAATATCTTCTGAAAAATCAATTAAAATTAAGTTCAACCCGCGAATAAGATCAAAAAGTTCCCGATAAGTATCGTGGGATTCTATTTGAGTAGTAAAAGGATTGTTGACGAATTTCAATGTCCCTTTTATGGTGGAGGGGTGATTCAGGCTTTCAACAAAATCATTTGAAAATTTACGCCAATTTACATTTGGATATGCCAAGACAAGAGCGTTATCTCCGCCTGTGGCGCCATTTAATTTAACTTTTAGCGAGAAAGTATCAAGCTTTTTTAGGCCTTCTTTTAAACGAGCACAGAAAACGCTCATCTCCCATCCAAAAGTGGTCGGGCTCGCCGGTTGGCCGTGGGTCAACGCCAACATTGAAGTATTTTTATTTTCTTTTGCTAATTTTGATATTTCTTTCTCTACTTCTTGATATTTTTCCTTTAAAATTTTCACTCCCTCTCGCAACATCAAGGCATATGATAAATTATTGATATCTTCTGACGTTCGGCCGAGGTGTACATACTCTACTAATTTCTCCAAGCCTTTCCCTTTCTTGTCCCGCGGAGCTTTAACGTAGTGGGATATTTTTTCTTTCAAGAAATATTCTACCGCTTTTACATCGTGGTTGGTTATCTTTTCTATTTTTTTTATTTGTTCAAAATCGCTCACCGAAAAATTTTCCGTCAGTTTATTTAAATTTGAAATTTCTTTTGCTGTTATTTTTCTCGGCAAAACCTTTATCTTCTCGAGGGCAAGCAGAAACTTTATTTCTATCGTGAGACGAGATCTCATTAATCCGTATTCACTAAAAATAACAGCCAAATCTTCTATTTTGTCTTGATATCTTCCATCCAGGGGTGAAATTTCAAATATTGTTTTCATATATTTATCCGCCTAAATTTTAATGATTATTTTCTTTTAATATTTCGCCTTATTTTTGTGAAAAATTTTGGCGGATTAATGCCAAGCAAAACCTCGAGCTATTTTATCCGGAAACATTACGAGGGTTGCGCCTTGCGCCTTACAAGATTCTATCACTTCTTTATCATTCACGGAACCTGAAGTGGTAAAAATAATTTTTATGCCTCGATCAATCAACACTTTTGGTCCATCAGGAAATGGGAAAAAACTATCGCTATAAACCACAGCCCCACTTAAATCTGCTTTAGAGGAAAGCCCCAGACTAACACTTGCATCATCCGCTCGAGAGATGGCAAGCTTGGCCGCTCCGACTCGGTCTTGTTGCCCCACGCCATTGCCGAGCAACTTACCATCTTTGACTATTGTTATAGTATTGCTATTACTCGTACAACCAATAGCCCAAGCTAAAATCAAATCACTCATTATGTTTTCTTTTTCATATAATTTTTTATCCCCTTCAATCACCGCCTCTTTCAAATTCGGAACGAAAGTATAGTTCGGTTGAGTTAAAAATCCATCTCGGATAAATCTTACCCGTTCTTTATTGTCTAAATCACCATGAGATATATTGGCTAAATTGTTATTGACTACAATCCGACATTTCCCTTTTTTGCGAGCCAAGATTTCTATGGCCGAATTGGAAAAATCCGGTGCCGTGACTGTATCGAGCAATCTGCGAAGATCCGGCTTCATCCTATAATGAATCAGGGTTTCAGCTTCTTCTTCATCTATTTTAAAATTAGTAAAAACAGAACCGCCGTGAATTGCTCTGACGTCGCCTTCTATCATTTTCATAAGAGCATCCATTGGTTTTGGCCCAAGCCCTACTCCGCAAGCATTGCCATGCTTTACTGCTATCGCAATATATGGGGCTCTTTTATTAAAATTTAGTTCGAAGCCGGCCGAGATATGAGTAATCGTCTGCATTACCTTATCTCGATCGCAAAAGTTGTTATAAGAAAGAGGAGTTTCGGTAAGTAATTTAAATTTATCAGGGGCAAATAAACTTTCCCGCGTTTGATATACGGCAGATGGTGCCTGATAGGCATTTTCTCCATAGCAACAATCGCTCGTTTTTTCTCCAAAAATTCCTTGATATTTCCCGGCACTTAAATAATTGGCGGAATCCATACAATATTTCGCCACGATAAATTCCGCTTTTCCCGCCAGCTCTCTTTTGAAATTATCCGCCTCCGGCATTCCGTTTTTTAACCATTCGATTACTTTTTTTTGGTCAGTAGCATCAGCCAGCACAATTCGTCCCCCCTTCCCGGCTGCTCGCAACATTGTCGGTCCGCCAATATCTGTCTTTTCAATAATCGCATCAAACCCCCTCTTCTCCTCCCCCTTATTTTTTTTAATTTCTTCAGAGAGCGGATACATATCGCAATAAACAAGCGAGATCATCGGTAATTTTAATTTTTTAAGTTCAGCCATATCTTCCTCGTTATCCGAGCGCGAAAGCAACATCGCGTAAAATTCTCGAGATAAAGAAACAACTCTATGCCCCAAAATAGGCTCGCCAACCAAGGTCGCCAAGTCCATGGTTTCAATCTTTCTTTCTTTGAGATAATTGGCCGTGCCGGAAGAAGACATTATTTTCCAGCCCAAATCCACCAAATTTTTCGCAAATTTTTCAATACCTTCTTTGTGATAAACCGATAGAAATGCAACTTTTTCCATATGTTATTACTATAGCATTTATCGAAAAAAACAAAAAATTGCTAGGTCTTGCCTAGCAATTTTTCGTTCAGTATCTCACTCAAGATTACTTGAGCTCAATTTTTCCACCTGCTTCTTCGATTTTCTTTTTCAATTCTTCTGCCTCTGCTTTCTTCATCCCATCTTTCAAGGTTACTGGCGCTCCGTCAACCAAATCTTTGGCGTCTTTCAGGCCCAGACCCAAAACTTCTTTGACCACTTTCATCACCGCGATTTTCTGCTCCCCGGCAGAAGCCAATACTACGGTGAAGGCACTTTTTTCTTCAACTGCTTCTGCGGAAGCTGCCGGGCCTGCTACTGCCACAGCGGCAGCTGAAACTCCAAACTTTTCTTCAATTGCCTTGACTAAGTCATTGAGTTCTAAAACTGATGCGCCTTCAAGGTCTTTCATAAACGTATCGAATTTTGACATATGTTTTTATAATTAATTTTTAATGTTGCCTCCCTCTCCTTCGCTAAGGAGAGGGTCGGGGTGAGGTGAATTTAGATTCAGGCACCCCCTTTCATTTTCCCCCTTATTAAGGGGGAAAGGAAATACTATTTTGATTTAGCCACTTCGCTGACTGCTACCGCCAACTTCTGCATCGGCGACTTGAGTAAGTATGCAATTTTTGAAAGCAACACCTCTCGGGAAGGGATGGTGGCAATCTCCATCATTCTTGCTCCATCTATAAATTTCCCTCCAAAAATCCCTCCTAAAATAGCAAGTGGTGTTTTGTGGATTTTCCCGAAATTATAAATTTCACGGGAAGAAGCTGTCTCATCGCTCGAATAGGCAATGGCAACTTCGCCCGGAAGTTCTGGGACAACGCCTTCCGCTTTGCCTTTTAATGCGCGAGCCAGTAATGTTTTTCTTGAAATTTTATAACCGACGCTTTGATTTCTTAATTCTCGGCGAAGATTCGTTTCGTCGTGAACTTTCAATCCATGAAAATTCACAAAAACAACAGATTTTGAACCTTTAATAACTTTTTCAAGATCTTTGATCATCTCTTCTTTTTTTGATTTTAATAACATAATTGATTTTTAACTTAAACTAAAAAACGGCTCTTAAGCCGCAATTTGGTCCTGATTAAATCAGAACATCGACCACTAAATAGGAAAATTTTTATTGCCCTTCGACAAGCTCAGGGTAAACCTACTTTCTTTGCGGTATTTACATACTAGCACAAGTATTTTATTTTGCAACTGGAATATTTGAGGGACTTGCCTTTCCGCTTTCTTTATCAAAATAGCTTAATAAAAAAACTCCTAGAAGCCCAATGACAATCATGACGGTGAAAAGAAGTAATGTTTTTATAAAATGTTTAAGATTCATTTCTAGTCAAAAATATTAGCTAAATAATTATCAATCAATCTCTGGTCCATATCATAAAAATTTATTTTATCTTCGTGTAGTTTTGTCGCTAGGGCTACTCCGACATATCGCCAGTGCCATGGTTCATATTTATAGTAAGTATTTCCAGCCGGATAAGATATTACAAAACCATATTTATAAGCATTATCCACCAGCCATTTATATTCCGGAGTTTTGTCAAAACCTTCGAGCGCTCCATTTGTTTTTAAAGTGGTAAAATCTATCGCCGTGCCAAGTTGGTGTTCACTATACCCTTGATCGGCTGAAAACCTATTTGCCGTTCCAGCACCATAAATAACTTTATAATTTGATTTCAAAGCTGCTTGTTCGGCAAAAGAACGATATGCTGATTGAACTAAGACTGAAACATTCTCTGCTTTGCCAGCATCAATCATTTTATCAAGATATGGCAC
Source organism: uncultured bacterium (assembly GCA_903895055.1). Lineage (GTDB taxonomy): Bacteria > Patescibacteriota > Minisyncoccia > Phycocordibacterales > UBA9973 > UBA9973. The sequence goes on along the minus strand of CAITSL010000046.1, from coordinate 3,102 downwards.
TATGTTACTATGTACTTTATAATTATTGCTTTTTAGACTTCGATAATCCGGGCCGACCTCAGTCAAAGAAATCGGCACATAATGTTCATTCAAAAAATAAACTTTAGAATATTTTTTCAAAAGTTCTGGATCAGTTTTACTCAATTTTGATAAAGCTCCAACCGTATTGGTAATTTCATTAAATTGATTTGCTAATGAATTATTTTTTTCTTGTTCTCCTTTGATGTTTGATTCTGTCCCCCTTATGATCCCTTCCAAATTTATTACTTTCTTGGTCAATTCATTTTTATCTACCTCAATTTTATTAATCTGTTCTGAAATAAAACTCATTCGATATTCGATATATTTAAATACACCGAAAAAAGATAGCGCCACGAGAAGCACTATCGATACATCATGGGTTAATATTTTATCTAAAAAATTTTTCATAGAATAATTATAACATTAATTCAACGAACACCCGAACTCCATAAAATGATCATTAAAAGAACTAATAAAAATATCAAAACCTGCGGAATGCGCCAAAGCCACCTCATTTTATCTTCTTTGGTCATGTTCTTAGTAATCTTTTTCCAGAGGTCTTTTATCATTACCGCTGGCAAAACAAACACTAAAAAAATAATTGTCTGAAATGGGTTCATGGATTTATTCTATCATAAAAACAGTTTAGTTTTAACTATTTTTATCTAAAATATTTGATTTAATTTCCCACATTTTAGCTTGACTTTTGATATTTAATGGTGATATAATAGCAGTATCACTATGAAGAAGACCCTTGTGTAGATTCGTCTACATCGGGGGCTTTTTCTTTTTAGGTCTTACTTGAAAATTTATGATAAAGCTCGTTTAAAAAAGTAATCTCAATATTTTTATTTCTTAACAAAATAGAGCATTTATTTTCGTCTGGAGATAACACTGTTTCTATCACCTTATTTTCTTTTAAAAATTCCACCAAACATCCGAAATCTCCATCTCCAGTAATTAGAACACATTTTGAAAAAGATTTTGTGTAAAAATCCGATACAGTTTTTAAAACAAGTTCAGCATCACAATTCCCTTTGATTTTTTCTCCCACCGAGACTGTCTGCTTAAAAACTAAAATATAACCACAGCTTTGCAGGTATTCATAAAACTTAACTCTGTTAGGAACAAGGCCGATAAACAAATAAATATTATTTGCATTATATTTTTGCCTAAGCCAACCTCTAAATTTTTTATAATCAATTTCAAACCCTAATTCCTTGGCTGATCTGTATAAATTGTTTCCATCTATGTAAATGTTTACTTTATCCATACCTATTATTATATACCCAAAAAAGAAACCCGCACACCCCTGCGAGGCACGGGCGACTTATAGGTACAGTACACACGAAACAAATGAAAAATCAATGAATATAAATAACTGGTTAATTGATACCCAGCTAGGACTGTCCTAACTGGGGTGGGTCTAGGGTGAAAACAAAACAAAAAACCACCCTCGTCGGGTGGTTTTTTTGTTTTTAATTACTCTTTAGATTAAAGACCTAAGAGAGTATTTAATTTTGCGCGAGTTTGAGGTCCTACTGTGCCGACTTGAGAGATTCCATTAGCAATAGCAAGATTATCAGGTAAGGTAATAGTAGCTGTACCAGCACCATTAATTGTCAACTTATTACCTATAACGACACTAGCTGGAAATATTTTTATTATTGATTATGTTAATTAATCACTTTACTAAATAAGGATATTAAAGTATCCTATATTATATGAATAGAATATGGCTTATAATTTTTGGAGACTTCGTAGCGTTCTGGTTATCTTTTTTTATTGTTTTATCTATAAGATTCGGACAGTTATTCCCAAAAGAAGCTATCCAAACACACCTAGAACCTTTCTTGATTCTTTGCTTTTCATGGATTTTATGTTTCTTTCTTTTTGGTCTTTACGATCTATTTACGATTAGGCCCACGATACCACACCTAAAGCGTTTTGCCTTTGCTTTAATTACTTGTTTTATCTTGGGAATATTCTTATTTTATTTAGTTCCAGCTTTTGGAATTTCACCAAAGACTAACTTGCTTTTCCAAGTAATAGGTTTTGGAATATTTTCCTTTTTTTTAAGAAGAATTTTTTATGTTTTATGTTCAAAACAAATTGTTCGACCAATAATCTTAGTTGGAAAAACTTCATATTTAGATGAACTTTATAATACTATCAAAACGAATCCTCAATTGGGACTCTCTCTAGTTTCTTATTCAAATGATTTACACCAATCACTTGAGAAATACGCTAATCTAAACAATGCTGTATTTATTTTTGAAAAAAATACTAATGAAATTCCAGAAAAAGATATCTTAACTCTTTATGAAAAGAAAACTGAAGTGCTTGATGTGGCTAAAGCTTATGAAAAATATTTATTCAAAATTCCAATTGATTACATTTCACAATCTTGGATTGTAGAAAATTTGGATACCACTAGAAACTTTTTTTATGATTTCATTATCAGAATAATTGATATAATCTTTTCGATTATTATTCTGATAATTTTCTCCCCTTTTCTTTTAATAAGCTCTATTTTTATTTATTTCTATGACCATGGACCAATATTTTATATTCAAGAAAGAGTAGGATTAAATGGTAAGGTTTTTAAATTTTATAAATTACGTTCAATGGTTATAAACTCTGATAGAGATAGCACTGTATGGACTGCTAAAAATGACACTCGTATTACCCCAATCGGCAGAATTATCAGAAAACTACACATAGATGAAATTCCACAAATGATAAATATTTTAAAGGGAGATCTAGCTTTTATAGGACCAAGGCCTGAATGGGTTGAGTTCGTAAAAACGTTCGAAAAAACTATCCCTCATTATGAGATACGTCATATTATTCGTCCGGGTTTTACCGGCTGGGCACAAATAAAATATCGATATGCTCACAATATTGAAGATTCTAAAGAAAAATTCCAATATGATCTATACTATGTAAAAAATAGAAATATATTTCTTGATTTTGGAATAGTATTAAAAACAATCCAAATAATTTTTACCCATTAAAGTTAATAAAAAAATGAATATTAAATATTATAAAGGGAGATCTAGCTTTTATAGGACCAAGGCC
>CAITSL010000045.1 GCA_903895055.1 uncultured bacterium | reverse complement strand
GTCAAAGACGGTCTTTGACAAGCTCAAAAAAATCACTCCGGAAAACTATATTGGGAATCGGGATTTTTAGCTTGCCCACACACCTACTTTTTGAATATATATTTTTGTGCCAGCTTTTTAAATTTTTTTAAAAGTAGGTGTGCGGGCTTGTATTTTATTAAAAAAGAGCTATTATAAGGGGATGGAAATTCTAGGAAAAATATTGGGGAGTCCGGCGAAAGTCAAGATTATGCGCCTTTTTTTGCTGAATCCTACCAAGGGTTTTTCTAATAAAGAAATCGGGAGGAGAAGCCGGATAAATGGTAGCGCGGTGAATAAAGAACTGAAACTTTTAGCTTCAGTTAATTTTGTTAAAAAACATGCGAAGGGTGAGTATTTTTTCAACTCCTCTTTCAAATATACCTCTGAAGTTGAAGACCTTTTGATAAATTCCGATTCGTTGGATAAAAACATAATCCAAGAAACTTTTAAAAAGGTGGGGAAGATAAAACTCTTAATTGTAGCCGGGATTTTTATTAAGAGTAAAGATTCGAGAGTGGATTTGTTGATTGTCGGAGATAAAATGAGCCGAGCCAAGATTGACGAGGGGATTCGAAAGCTGGAAGCTGAAATCGGAGCAGAACTTGCTTATGCCATTTTTGATACCAAAGAGTTTAAATATAGATTGGACATGTTTGATAAACTTATTCGAGATGTCCTGGATTTTCCGCATGAGGTGATTTTGGAGACTAAAGAGTTATCCACACAAACCTTAAAAAAAAGCTAAAAATTGATATAATGTAAGGATAGAACTTTATAAGGTCGAAACTTTAAAAGTCATTAAAAATAATTTTTATGAATAACATTTGGTTTACCTGGGGCGATGTTTTTAATTCATCTCTTCAAGGTTTGTGGTGGGGCTTTATTCAATTTGTCCCAAAGCTTATTTTGGCGATTGTTTTCTTTATTATCGGTTGGATTTTAGGGACTCTCATTTCTAAAGCGTTTCAGCATGTTTTTACCGCTTTAAAAATAGACAGATTGTTTCAATCAATTAGGGCCGATGAGTTTATGAGGAGAGCGGGGATGAAATTAAATACCGGATATTTTGTCGGAGAAATTATCAAATGGTTTGTGATTATCGTATTCTTGCTTCCATCCCTAAACTTAGTGGGCCTGGATTATATTTCTTCTTTTCTACAGGAAGATGTGCTTGGATTCTTGCCGAGAGTAATCGTGGCTATCTTTATCTTAATCATTGCTACAATCGTGGCCGATGCTCTTTCCAAGGCAGTAGTCGCCGGAGCAAAGACCATGAATCTTACTTCAGCCAATATGCTTGGTACAATTGCCAAGTATGCCGTTTGGGTTTTTGCCTTTATTATCGCGCTCGGACAACTAGGCGTGGCGCCTGCCTATATGCAAATTCTCTTTGCCGGAATCATCGGCATGCTCGCAGTAGCCGGAGCGCTTGCTTTTGGTCTAGGTGGGAAAGATGCAGCCGGAAGAATGATTGCAAAGTTAGGGGAAGATATTTCGCACCATCAATAAGATCTTTTTTAAGATTTAATAAAAAAAGATGCCCCAAGTGGGCATCTTTTTTTATTTGTCATATTATTGTTTTATCTCAGGATTATTTACTGGCAATAGGCAAGAAGTCTTATCTGCTAGTTGTTGAAAAGTTGTTTCTCCAACCAATCTTGAGCCATCAGCAAATACCCAAGTAGGGTACCCTTCGATTTTATTATCTATACATATCTGTGTTTGAGATTGCCTATTAGGGGTATAACATTCTACATAAGGAAGGAGATTAGCTGAAGAGCCGAAATCTTTTTTTTGAGCCTGACAATGAGGACACCAGAAAGCTCCATAAAAAATTGCACCTTTATCTTTTAAACAAGTTGCGAAAGAGTTGTAGTTAGATGAGGGATTATTCT
>CAITSL010000044.1 GCA_903895055.1 uncultured bacterium | reverse complement strand
ATTAATTTCAATCTTGTTTTTGCCTTTTTGGGTGTCTATTATCCTGGCTCTTTTCGGAATTATCTATTTTAGAGTTTTTTTGGAAGCAATTGCGCTATTTTTTATTTCAGATTTGCTCTTTGGAGTAGGGAAGGGCCGATATTTTCATCTTAGATTAGTTTCCACCGTTTTTATTATCGGAATGTTATTCTTGGTTGAATTTATCAAAAGAAAACTGAAGAATTATAAAAAATAAAAAATATTATATGCAGTGGAAAATTATTAAAAAAAATAAAATAAAGAATGCCAATTCTTTCGTAGAACCGGATGAGATTTTTCTGGATTCAAAAAATTTGCAAAATTTTGATAGCCAACAATTTGAAGGAAGAATCGAGAAACAAATTTCCAAAAAAACTACCCTCTTTCTCGGCATTTTTTTTATTCTGATTGTTTTGATTTTTTCCGCTCGACTCGGATTTTTGCAAATCAAAAAAGGGCAAGCTTATCTCGAAAGAAGCCAAAACAATACACTGCAAAAACAGATAATTTTTGCCGAAAGGGGAATAATCTATGATCGAAACAAGGTAGAACTTGCTTGGAATAAAAAAAGTGGGGCTGATATCAATCAAGAAGATGGAGTAACTTCTTTTTCGATTAGGACTTATAAATCACCCGGTTTTTCACACTTATTGGGTTATCTAAATTATCCCCAGGCAGACTCATCGGGCAATTACTGGCAAACTGAATTCATCGGGAAAGATGGACTGGAAAAAATGTATAATGATAAAATCAAAGGTGAAAATGGCTCCAGGATAATTGAGACAGATACCAATAAAAAAATCTATTCGGAAAATATTGTAAACACCCCTCTCCATGGCGCTCCTTTAGTTACCACTATAGACTCTAGAATTCAAGGTGAACTTTTTACTTTAATCAAAAACCTTTCCGAGAGCAATTCATTTTCCGGCGGTGCAGGCATCCTCTTGAATGTGGCAAATGGAGAAATATTAACTTCAACCAGTTTTCCGGAATATGACGGGGAATTGCTTTCACTTGGGAAAAATAGCGCTACGATTAAAAATTATTTAACTGATCCAAGAAAAGTTTTTATGGATAGAACTATTTCTGGACTTTATACGCCGGGCTCTATCGTCAAGCCATTTTTTGCCATCGGAGCTTTGGCCGAGAAAATAATTGACCCCAATAAAAAAATACTATCCACCGGTTCTATTTCTATTCCCAATCCATATTTTCCAAATCAAAAAACTATTTTTAAAGACTGGAGAGTCAATGGCTGGGTAAATATGGAGGATGCGATTGCTGTATCTTGCGATGTCTATTTTTATGAAATTGGCGGGGGATATGAAGGGCAAAAAGGTTTGGGGATTGCCAACATTGAAAAATATGCGAACCTTTTTGGTTTTGGACAAGAGACCGGCATCGATTTATTCGGCGAAAAAAGCGGTGTCATTCCGAGTCCGGAATGGAAAGCTCTAAATTTTAAGGGCGACGTTTGGCGCGTTGGAGATACCTATCACACCGCCATTGGTCAATATGGTTTTCAGGTCACTCCGATGGAAATGGTTCGAGCCGTTTCCGCCATCGCAAATGACGGTAAATTAATTACTCCGCATTTAATCTTAGGTGATCAAGAGATGGAAAATAAAATTACCGTGCTTGATTTGAAAAAAGAATATTTTGATACGGTCCAAAGCGGGATGAGACAAGCGGTCACGACCGGCACCGCCGTTGCGCTCAATGTGCCTTATGTAAATGTCGCTGCCAAAACCGGTACGGCCCAGATTGGAATTTCTAAAAATAAAGTGAATTCTTGGGTAATTGGATTTTTCCCATATGAGAACCCAAAATACGCATTTGCGATAATGATGGAAGCCGGACCTTCCACTAATGGCGTCGGTGCCTCCTCTATCATGCGCGGACTTTTGGACTGGATGTCCCAAAACACGCCGGAATATTTTCAATAAAAAACACCCGTGTTCTATTGAACAATTCGGGTGTTATGGTTTAAGAGCAAGAACAGATTGCCTTATTTTTTCTTGAATTAATTTTATCTTTTCTATCTCTTCAATTTCTTTTTCAAGAATATCAGAAAAATTTATTGCAGGTCCAAAAATTATATGACCTTTGTGAAAGAACGATAGCATCGAAAAAATTTTTCCTTCTTTGATGGGCATAATCTTTTCAATACCTTTATCAAGAAAAACTGGTATATATTTTATATGGGGAGCTTTTATAACTAGTTTAGCAGGCCCATATTTACATTTTCCAATTTCTCCATCTCTCGATCTTGTTCCGGTAAAAAATATCAGTAAATTTTGTTTCCACTCTTCCAAAACCTCTAAATATTGATCAACTTGCTTTTCCATTAAGGTGATACTGTGAGAATTTCTACTCACGGAGATGCATTTCATAAGTTTAAAGAAATGTCTCTTGAAGGGTCGTGAAAAGAAATTTTTGCTATCAGCAGCACTTACTGGAATACGTTTTTGATAAACGAACATTCTAAAAAAATTAACTGTTGCAAGCAATATCCACCACGGATCAGCAATAGTTTTGTGGTCAGCAAAAAGACAAAATACATCTTTTTTTGGTATATGTTCTTTACCCGATACTTTTATTTGGTTCAAGATTTTTGAAAAAATTTTTCCAAAAACATAAAAACCCCAATAAAAAAGGTATCTCAAGAAAGAAGCGACTAACTTTTTCATAGGGCCTATATTTTTAAGGTTAAATTAAATAACTTTTTCCACATTTATACTACCTTTTATAACAGTTTCTGTCAAACAATTTTATTTGCGTTTTGGGGTAGAAAAAAGTTATAATGGATGGATGGAAAGATCAAGAAAATTTTTAATAATTGGTGTTTGGGTTATAATCTTGCCGTATTTGGGTTTTCCTTTTACTATCAAAAACATCCTATTTGCCGTTACCGGTTTATTGATAATATATCTGGGTTATCGGATATATTTGGAATCCAAGAAAGACAAAAAAGAAGAAAAGGTATTTGATAATTTTTCCGAAAACAAAGATTTTACCAAAACTGAACAATAAAACAAAAAACAAATTTCTTATGTTTAAATATCTAAAAACAAAATCCGTCGTTATTGTTTTTATTCTGGTGCTTGTTTTTTTTGGGCTGGGTATCTATATTGGTTTTCATATTCAATCCGATGTTAGCAAAATTACAGCCGTTTCGAATAAAGAAAATCCGTCAACAATTTTGACCGACTTTTCTCCATTTTGGAAAGCCTGGAATACCATTGATGAAAAATCCCCGGATGCAAAAGCAATCACTGCCCAAGAACGTGTTTATGGGGCCATTTCAGGCCTGATGGGCTCTTTAAACGATCCTTACAGCGTATTTTTCAACCCAACTGAGACAAAGTCATTTGAAGATAGTATTGCGGGTTCTTTTTCTGGGATTGGAGCAGAAGTCGGGATAAAAGATAAAATACTTACCATTATCGCTCCTTTGAAAGATACTCCAGCCTATAAAGCAGGGCTCAAACCCGGAGATAAAATTTTGAAAATTGATAAAACGGTCACTTCCGATTTGAGTATTGATCAAGCGATTAGTTTACTGCGCGGAAGTAAGGGAACTACAGTAATTCTTACCATTTTTAGGGAAGGGGAAAAAGAATCCAGAGAAATACCGGTGGTGCGAGATATTATCAATGTGCCCACCGTTGAGACAAATTTAAGGCCGGACGGAATATTTGTAATTACTCTAAATAGTTTTTCTGAAAATTCTGCCAATTTATTTCGCAATGCGATCAAACAATTCACGGAAAGTAAAACCGATAAATTAATTCTTGATTTACGAGGCAATCCTGGGGGGTATCTGGATGCCGCAGTCGATATGGCCAGCTGGTTTTTGCCTTCGGGGAAACCGGTGGTAATCGAAGATTATGGTAATAATCAAAAACAAAAAATCTACCGAAGTGCGGGTTATAATATTTTTACCGATAAATTAAAATTTGTGATATTGATAGACAGTGGTTCGGCTTCCGCTTCCGAAATACTGGCCGGAGCAATGCAAGATTATAGTATTGCCAAATTGGTTGGAGATCAAAGTTACGGCAAAGGTTCTGTCCAAGAAGTAGTCAATATAACCCCAGACACGATTATGAAAATTACCGTAGCCAAATGGCTTACCCCTAAAGGTACCTGGATTTCCAAAAAGGGACTCACCCCGGACTATAAGATAGTTATAACCCAGAAAGATGTTGATACTAAGACAGATTCGCAAATGAATAAAGCAGTAGAAGTTTTAAACAAATGAAAGTAATTTTCTTAAAAGATGTTCCTAGCGTCGGTAAAAGACACGACATAAAAAATGTGAATGACGGTTATGCCGTGAATTTTTTATTTCCCCGCCAATTAGCCGAAATGGCGACACTCAAAGCACTGGCTGATTTGGAGAGAAACAAGAAAGAAATCATAATTGAAAGAGAAGTGCAGGAAAGTTTACTGTTGAAGAATTTAGAAGAAATAAAAAGCAAAGTGATTACTATCAAAGTTAAGGCCGACGACAAAGGGCATCTTTTTTCTGCGATTCACAAAAAAGAAATAATTGAGGCGATGCAAAAAGAATATCGAGCGGAAATAGGGGAGAGCTTCATAGTCTTGGAAAAACCGATCAAACAAGTAGGGGAATTTGAAATTCAAATCAAAATCGGGAAACAAAAGTCTTCGTTTAAACTCGTTGTAGAAAAAATCTAAATATTCGGAAGTCCGACTTCCGAAATTTTTATTTTATTAGATTACATTCACCACTTTTTTCACCAAAGTTTTTCCGTTGAAAGAAGTTTTTCTCTTAGTTCCAAATTTTACCGTGCCATCTTTTAATGCAAAGAGGGTATGATCTTTCCCGGTACTGACATTATTGCCGGCCATGATGACTGTGCCACGTTGGCGAATGATGATAGACCCTGCTTGGGCACGCTCGCCATCAGCAAGTTTTGTACCTAGGTACTTTGGGTTTGAATCTCTTAAGTTTTTGGCTGTTCCGCCGGCTTTTCTATGTGCCATATTGTTTTCTATTTATTAAATGATAAAATTAATCTATAAATTAATGCATTAGGAGTATAAACAATTATATGCAAAAAATCAAGTTATTTGTAGAGAGCGACAAGGGGAAAGATATTTTAACCATTCTTATCGTAATTTTAGTGGGCATTAGCTCATTTTATTTGGGTAGATTGTCCAAACAAGACGCTTTAAATGGCGTTAAAATCGAATATAAAGGCCAAGAAGCCAGCGCCATAGGCTCTTTAGAGGCAAATATGCCAAAGATAAGCCTAAATCCCAGTATTACGGAGAGAATACAGGCAAACAGCAAAGGGAACTATTTTGCCTCAAAAAAAGGTAAAAAATATTATTCAGCCGGATGTTCGGCTGGAAAATCTATTAAAGAAGAAAACAGAATTTATTTTAATACATCAAGTGAGGCTGAAAAAGCCGGTTATACTCTTTCCAGTTCTTGCTAGTTTTTGTTTAAAAGGGGACAGTATTATGGGAGGCTTGCCCTGCGTAGCCTTGGTGAATAGTGTCGCACAATATATCTTTATGGTATAGTAGAACTACTACTGTTGTTTGTATTTCCAAAAGGCACAGTTGGGGCAAGTTTTTGAAAAATTGTTCCTTTCCCGGTCATAGTATCCAAAAAAGAATTCCAAAATATATTTACAAAATTATTCCAAAGATAAGTGGTCGGCTCCCTCAAATAATTATCCCAAATATTTTTTCCGGCTTCAGTGACATAATTTACATTATTTTTACCATCTGGACTCTGTAGTACTGTCTTTACGTTTATTTTAAAATAACTGAAAATCAAAACTATCACAATCCCTAAAACTAACAGACCCAAGATACTTATGCCTCCTTTTTTGTCTTTTTTGTCGTTCATTTTAATTAAAATTAAAATTTAACCAAAAACATTATGAAATGCATTGACGATATAATTCACCACACCACTCAAACTAATGTGCATAAAACTCAACACGATGATTATCGCAATGATAATAATTATCGCTTCTATAAATCCACCTTGTTTGTTTTTCATATTAATATTATAACAAATTAATTACTAATTACAAGTATTATAACAAATTTACTAGCTTTTGTAAAGGGGTAAATAAAACATCGGGTCTAGATATGCATTGATCGGCGCAATCGGCTGGGTCAACACTCTACCAGGACAAGATTTACTTGGGAGAGTTTGGACATTAACAGCATCTTTGGCATAAATGGAAACATGTAAATGTGGACCGGTAGTATAGCCGGTGTTGCCACTGTAGCCGACAACTTCTCCCCTTTTCACCTGCTCCCCTACGCTTACTTTGATGAGCGATAAATGACCATATGTACTCGCCAATCCATTATTGTATTTAATCAAAATAAATTTTCCGAATGATACACCAGCACATTGCAAATCAGTATTACCAAAACCAGCGACTGTGCCATCCGCCATAGCCATGACTGGCGTGCCAACTGAAGCTCGAAAATCGGCTCCATTGTGAGTGCCATTAGCATACAGGCGTTTGCCTGCTTCGGTTTTGCCGAAAAATTGAGTGACAAAGATATGATCCAAAGGCCAACTTAAAACTCCAGCGCTCGGAAGAGAAGATGGGTTAAGCACGTATTTTAATTGCGATTCGTAATCGCGCAATTCTTTTTCAAAAGCATCTTTTTTGGCCAATCTATCGGACAAGAGTTTTTGATAATTCGTCTCACTATTTTTGGTTTGAGTTAAAAGTTTTTTCTTATCCGTAGTATTTTGATCCACAATTTTTTTCTGGTCGGACAATTGAGATTTTAGAATCACTAGTTCATTTTTGGCATCAATGGCGACTTTCTTGGTATTTTCCAACTCACCTTTTATTTGTTTTAAATTTACAATTGTTTCTCTGATTTTTTCATGCATGGTAGTCAGATCGCCTATATCGTTCCAAACAGCGGTGAAATCATTTTCCGATAAGATTGTTTCTAGCAAACTTTGCTGTTCAAATTCATTAATTTCTTTGATACCGAGCGCGATAGCATTAGAGTCGTTTGAAATAGAATTTTGGTTGTCGTTTATTTGTGAGCCCAACCCGGTTATTTTTAAATTGGTTTCATAAATT
>CAITSL010000043.1 GCA_903895055.1 uncultured bacterium | reverse complement strand
CTGCTTTTTTTTCTTAAATTTTCGTCACGACCTCCCTGAACAATTCCAAAGAGTGCGCACCCCTCCCCAACCCTCCCCTTAGCTAAGGGGAGGGCGAAGGGTGGGGTGCTAAGTTTTATATGTTCCGCTAAACTTCGTTCTGCCCAACGATGCGTCCGTTCCAGCGCTTCCCCTTGATATTTCAAATCTTCCGCAGGAGAAGTGCATTCATCAAATGCAAAAATAATATCCGCGCCAAGATTGTGTTGAATCTGAATAGATTTTTCGGGTGTAATATAATGAACCCTACCATCTAAATGTGATTTAAAAGAGACGCCGTCTTGCCCGATTTTTGCAAGTCGTGGAGCATCAGAATCATCAAAGCGTTCTGGTATCAAAAGTGAAGGGTCAGTAATCTTAGTAATTTTCGAAATGTCTTTTCCATAAGCAACCCCCAAAGAAAAAACTTGGAAGCCTCCTGAGTCCGTCATCGTGGGGCCAGTCCAATTCATAAATTTTCCAATTCCTCCAGCGTCTCGCACAATTTCATCTCCAGGTTGCAAATATAAGTGATAAGTATTTCCAAGTACAACTTCTGTTCCAGCATCACGTACTTGTTCCGGATTTAAAGATTTCACCGTGGCTTTCGTTCCCACCGCCACAAATGCCGGTGTCAAAATTTCCCCGTGCGGAGTTTCAAGCACCCCCACTCTCCCTAAACTATTTTTCAACTTTTTTTCAATTTTAAAATTCATTATCGTTCTACCTCCACCGATTTCAATTCAAAAATATTTACCGGGCTTACGAGAAGCGCTTTTTGGTAGGAGTCCCGCGGATCGGAAAGAATCGTTTGCACGATGGCGACTGTTTCGGGTATAATCCCGGGCAGGACCACTTCCGCGCCTTGGGCTATTACAAAATCTCTCGGCAAAATCATTTCGAAATTTCCTCCGCCCCGGCCGATTACTTGCATGGAAACATTTCCGGGCACAATTACATCCGTTTTTTCTCCCGGATTGGAATACAAAATAACTTTGGCAGAACTTTGATAAACTTCTCCGACCTTTCCGATAGGCACCACCCCTTCAGCAAAAACTTTCTGTCCTACCAGAATCCCTGCATTTTTCCCAACATCAACAATCAACGTGTCGTATGGAGATTGATTCGGTTTGGATAAAATACTAGCCAGAATTAAATTTTGATTTTCCCCGACACGCCCCAAAGTTGCTTTCAGGCTATTGTTCTCGTCTAAAATAGAATTATAATTGGAAATTTTGGCTTCATCTGTGCTCACTTTCGACTTTAGGGTTTCATTTTCAAGCGAAAGCAATTTTTTAGAATTAAAATAGGCGCCCAGATTCCCAAATTTATTTCCGAGGTTATTACCTAAAATCAAAACCGGTCGAAAAACAAAATGCGCGCTAACCGATAGCCCCCTCAAAACTCCCGCCCTGAAAAAAAATAAAACAAAAAAAACAACAACAATTAATGCGATTTTTGATAATTTTTTTCTTTTGAGTTTTTTATCTAGGAGGTAACTCATCTTGGTTGCCAATCAAAACTTCACGATAATATTCGAGATTATCTAAAATAATTCCAGTTCCACGCGCCACGGCCGAAAGCGGGTCATCCACCACATAAACCGGAATATGGAGAACACTCTGCAAAAGACGATCAATCCCCAAAAGAAGCGCCCCACCGCCGGAGAGCATAATGCCATTATGCATGATATCCGACATGATTTCGGGTGGCGTTGTTTCCAAGACATCTTTTACTCCTTCCACAAAATCTTTAATGGAAAGAGAGAAGGCTTCCCGAACATCCGAATCAGTCACCACTACTTCTCGCGGAAGTCCCGTCAGCAAATCCCTACCCCTGACTTCCACTTCCATATATTCGCCTGGGATTACCGAGCCAATAGAAATCTTTACAAATTCCGCCGTTCTTTCACCGACTAGTATTTTAAATTCATCCCGCATATAAGTGATAATATCGTTGTTCAATCTGTCTCCGGCAATTTTTAAATTTTTTGATTTTACAATTCCTCCGAGCGAAATCACCGCAATGTCGGTCGTGCCTCCGCCAATGTCTATTACCATTGAACCAGTCGCTTCTTTGATCGGAAGCCGAATGCCGATCGCCGCCGCCATGGGCTCTTCTACTAGGAGCACAACTCTGGCGCCGGCAGAACGAGCCGCATCATAGACCGCTCGGGTCTCGACGTTAGTCGTGCCGGACGGCACCCCGATGATCACTCTCGGTCGAGCCAACTTTTTTGCCATCCTGTCCGCTTTGTTGATTAAATAGGAAAGCATTTCTTCGGTCACTTCGAAATCCGAAATCACCCCATCTACCAACGGTCGGACGGCCCGGATATGTCCGGGAGTTCGGCCCAGCATTTCTTTGGCTTTCACTCCGACAGCCAAGATCTGATTGGTTTTCTGATTCACCGCCACGACCGAAGGTTCGTTGACGACAATGCCATGACCTTTCAAATACACCAAAGTATTGGAAGTTCCTAAATCTATCCCGATGTCATTTGAAATTAATTTGTAAAATTTATCGAACATAATTTTCCCAGATAGAGTTTTAAACTCTAGATAGAGGTTAAACCTCTATCTGGCTTAGATACCAGTAAAGCAAGCAATTCATCGACAGAGACAATTTTCCCTTTTTCTTCCGTACGTTTTTTCAATTCAATCCCTTTTTCTTTTACGCTCCGAGAAGATATGATTGCGCGATAAGGTATCCCAATCAAATCAGATTCGGCAAATTTTTCTCCGGCGGAAAGGCTTGTCCTGTCGTCAAATAAAACTTCAATGTTGTTTTTCGATAATCTTTCGTAAACATTCTCGGCTTCCTTCAAAACTTCCTCATCATCTCCCAAGGAAAGCAAATGAACCTGAAATGGAGCAATCGTTTCCGGCCAAATAATCCCTTTGTCATCCGATAAAACTTCCACTACAGTGCCCATTAGGCGTCCAAGCCCAATGCCATAACTACCCATAATCACTAATTTATTTTCCCCATTTTCGTCTTTATACTTTAAGTCAAAAGGAGCTGAATATTTCGTACCTAATGAAAAAATATTGCCGACTTCAATTGCTTTCTTCTCGACTAAAGTTTCTTTTTTAAGATCCAGCAAGGCTATCGTTTCGTCGTCATAAACTTCTTTGTTCACAGCCACTCCGGAATTTTCGTCTAAATAGATCGTATCTTCTCCGGCCGCGGTAATCGTTTGAAATTCATGAGAATATTTTGAAAAACTTCCACCAGAAGCAAAAGTTAGATAAGTCAAATGGCCAATGCCAACTCTTTTAAAAATATTCTGATAAGCTACTTTAGATTTTTCGTAAAAAAGATTATGCTCCTGCTCGTCTTTGGAAAAAGAATAAAGGGCTTTCCAGTAAAACTCTCTGCCTCGCATGATGCCAGATTTGCTTCTAATTTCATTTCTAAACATATCTTTAAAATCATATGGGTAAATTGGCAAATCTTTATAAGAATTTATGTACTGTTTTAAAATATTTACATGTGATTCTTCATTGGTCCAAGACAAGCCAATCTCCCCTCCGTTCTTTAATTTTGTTTTGAACCAAACTTCAACAGCTTCATCGTCCCAACGATTGGATTTTTCCCATACTTCCTTGTTCTGTAAAATAGAAGTCTTCATTTCTATACCGCCAATGGCATCCATTTCTTCCCGGATGATATTTTCGATCTTTTTGATAACCCGCAAACCTAAAGGGAGATAGCTATATACCCCGGCCATCTCTTTGTGAATAAAACCCGCCCTGATAAGGAATTCGGCGTTTTTGGACACTTCGTCCATAGGGGCCTCTTTTTTGGTTTTAGTAAAAAGTTTTGATTGTCTCATAAATCTTATCTTACCCGAAAAAAGCAAATTTGGCAAAGAATTATAAATATATCTATAAAAGATAAAATTTGCAAAAAAGGAGCATTTCTGATAAGATATCTTCATGCAAAAAACAGATATTAAGCAAAAAGAAGCAGTATCAGTGGAAGAGATGTTTAGCGTCGGAGCGCATTATGGCTATTCGAAAACCCGCCGACACCCTTCGATAGCATCATTCATCTATACTACCAAGAACAAGGCAGATATTATCGACCTAGAAAAAACAAGTATCATGCTCACAAAAGCTCAAGAATTTATCAAAAGTCTCGGAGCTCGTAATAAGGTAGTCCTTTTTGTCGGCACCAAACCAGAAGCCAAAGAAGTCATTAAAAATACCGCGGAAGCTTTGAATATGCCTTACGTCAATGAACGTTGGATCGGGGGCACTCTTTCCAATTATTCCGAAATTAAAAAACGCATCGCTGAACTTGAAAATTATCGCAAAGAAAACAAAGAAGGCGGACTTGAAAAATATACCAAGAAAGAACGCGTAGTAATGGCCAAAAAGATGGAAAGACTTGCCCGATATTATTCCGGTTTAGTTGGGCTTAAGAAATTGCCCGATGCGCTGTATATCGTAGATGCCAAAGCCGAAAGTATCGCCCAAACGGAAAGCCACCAGACAGGCGTGCCAGTAGTGGCGATTTTGAATTCGGATTCAAATATCAAAAAAATAGATTACCCGATAGTAGCCAATGACACTGGCATCCCTTCGATTAAACTTTTCACCGAAGCAATTTCAAATTCTTATAAGACTGGTCAAATGTCTATTCCGGTCATACCCGTCAAAGAGATTATTAAGGAAAAATAATTTTATATGTCAAAAAAAATAACAACTGAGTTGGTAAAGGAACTTCGAGATGCTACCGGCATTTCTGTAATGCAATGCAAGCGCGCGCTGGAAGAAGCGGATGGCGATATGACAAAAGCGCTGGCTATCTTAAAAAAGACCAGTTCCGACATCGCGCTTAAAAAAGCGGACCGAAATGCCAAAGATGGGGCAGTAATGGTGAAAACCGAAGGCAATAAATCTGTTTTAGTCGCTCTCCGATGTGAAACTGATTTCGTATCTAAGAATGAGGATTTTATTTCCTTACTAAGGAAACTTACCGACATTGCTTTTTCGGAAGGGATAGAAAAAATGAAAAAGGAATCCAAAGAAATGATTGATCCGATAATTCAAAAAACAGGAGAAAATATTCAATTAGGCGATGTATATCTAGTCCAAGGAGATATATTGGGAGTGTATGTGCACAACAACAAAAAAGCGGCCATTGTGAGTTTGGAAGGAGGAAATGCAGAATTAGCCAGGGATATTGCCATGCACTTCACTGCGATGAAACCGGAATACATTAGTAAAGATGATATTACCGAAGAAATGAAAAAGACCATGCTGGAAGTATTCCAGAAAGAAATAGAAAAGGTAGACAAACCGGAGGAAATCAAGAAAAAAATGTTGGATGGAAAAATTTCAACTTATTTTAAAGAAAAAACACTGCTCGATCAGCCTTTTATTAAAAATCCGGATGAAACTATCGGAAAAATCCTAGAAAAGGCCAAAGCAAAAATCAAGGAAGTAAAAAGTTATTCAATATAAATATGTATTTTTTCTTTATTTTATTCTTTGTGTCTCTCCTTGCAATCATCGTAATGATTGGCAGAAAATTTATATTACTCAAAAATACGAGCGGAGAAGAAGCACATCAAGCCGGCAGTACTTTTATTTCCGGAGTGGTAGACTTGGATAAAGTAAAACATAGAGCGGTTGAGAATTTTAAAAAAATAGAACATAACTTAATCTGGGTTATTCTTCGAACTTATCTAATTTCCAGGAATTTTATCAATAGAAAAAGAAAAGAAATTACACTAAAAATAAAAAATGGGTTAAACAAAAATCGGGAGAATAATATTCTAGAAGAAAAAAAGGAGGTTTCTAAATATATCAAAATAATTTCAGAATACCGACAAAAAATCAAACATATCAAGCATAAAATAAAAGAAGAAGAAGGAATAGAATAAAATTAAAAAAAGTTAAAAAAATTTAATATTGCCGGCATAGCTCAGTTGGTAGAGCGCCACTTTTGTAAAGTGGATGTCCGGGGTTCGAATCCTCGTGCCGGCTCCAGAATCAAACTTTTAGATTGTCTTTATACCCATATTTTTCTTTCAGGGATAAAAGTCTTTTCTCGAAAAAGCGATACGAGGTGACAGAAAAAATTACCGCCAGTAAAAAAGCTAGGATTATTTCTCCTGCATATATAATAAAATTATGATTCAAAAGAGGCGTCCCAGGCAAATGAAAAAGATAAAAGGTGCAAAAGATTGCTATCATATGATAGCAATACAGCCCATAAGAGCGAACTCCGAGATAATTCAAGGCTTTAAAACGCCCTAACTTTATCAATGAATGATCCGAGACATTTTGCTCCAAAATAATAAAAGCAAAAAATATTGTGAAAAGAAGAGGTTCCAAGGAATAAAGGAAACGATATAAAAATCCGTGAGTAAAAACCGGAAGCAATGTCCGCAAGGGAATTAAAATAAAACCAAGAAGGTAAATAGAGATTATGATATATTTGGGACAATTTTTAATCATTGAAATAATGCGGGGTAGATAGATGGTGCTATAAGCCACCAAGGCTCCAACAGCGAGATCCGACATAACCGAAAAAGTGGAATACTTTACAATATTGTAATTGTCATAATAATAGAAACGATACAGGAAAGAAATTCCAATTATAAAAAACAATATTTTAACAATATTCTTTCGAGATATGAAGGAAAGAACGGTTGGCCAGATAAGATAAAATTGTTCTTCAACGGAAATAGACCAGAGGACAGCCAGCACCACGCTCCCCGCTCCGAGGTATGCTATTTTAAAATTGGCACCTAAAAAAATATACCATGGCAAGGAATGGTAGCTTTCGGCAATCAAAAACGGAAAATTAATACCGGAATGCAAAGCCAGAGGATAAATAACAAAAAATCCCAAAATTAACGTCAGAAAATAAAGTGGCCAAATGCGCAAGATTCTACGTAAATAAAAATGCGGAAGCGAAATACGGCCAGAACTATCTTTTTCCGAAAGCAAGAGAAAAGTAATCAGAAAACCGGACAGGACAAAAAAGAAACTTACTCCAAGATCACCATGAATCAAGAAAAACTTCTTGATGAAATCAAAATAAGGGCCATTGCTTACGTAGCCAAAAAATAAAGCGATGTGAGAAATAAAAACCGATAAAAAAGCGAGGAATCGCAAAGCATCCAGATTTTTGAAATATATTTTTCCAGAATTTCTCTGATGGTCCATAAAAAATAACTTTACAAATTCTATTTTATTTTTGGTGTTTTCGAAGCAGTTGTGGTCGTTGTTGTAGTCGAATCTGAAGACAATTTTGTGATAGCTGGTTCGATTTTTTCAATATCTTCTACCGTTTTAAAACCAGTATAAGTATGCTCGTTGATAACAATGGCGGGCAGTTTGGTATCATCAATTTTGTATATTTTAATCAAAGCTTTCAGGGCCGATAAATCCAAGGAATAATCAAAGGAGTAAACCCTTAAATTTGGATATTTTGCCCGCAGTTCCGTTAAAACAAAACCTTGCTTCACGCATTCGGTACAATTATTGGCGGTGGTATAAAAATATAAAAGCGGGATAAAGGTACCTTTGCATTTTTCATTTATTTTTTTGGTTAAAAGAAAATCTTTAATCTCCAGCACCGAATAATATCTTTTGAGTTCGGTGACATCCGAATTCCCTTTCAAATTACTTTCGCTGTCATTTATTTTATTAGCCAAATCATTCAACTCGGAAGAAAGATTCTCGTTCCCTGGATCTTGCTCACAAGAAAGTTCTGACAATAAAGTATATTGAGTTTCGGAAGAAAGAATATCGGTCGCCAGCTTATCTTGAATCGTACGCATATTTTCAATTTTTTTATTGGAGAAGAAATTACTCAATCCAGCTGCTACCGCAAAAAGCGCCACCGTGATAAAGAAAACAATAATATATTTTATCCAATCATTTTTCATCTTTAAGAAGTTATTTTAATTTTGCCCAAAGCGTAATCCCTCTCTTTTGTCCAACTAGCTTCATGGGAGCTTATAGCATTCCAGCAAGCTTTAATCAGCCAAAAGGGAGCAATCACGCTATATACAACAATAAACAAAGGGATATCCCATGATAACATTTTTCTGCCATAAATCATCCTTCGACCATTTAAGAGAGCAGTGATAACTAGAATATATAAAAGAATCGAGATAAATAAAAATGTTCTAGTGTTAATAAAAAATGGGTCAAAAGAAAAGCCAGCGCCAAAAACAGAAGTAAACCCTACCGCTTTTATTTGCAATATTTTTAAGAAAATAAGATTATATAAACGAGAAATAGCGAATACCAATAAAATCACAGTGCCAGCTATTGAAATAAATCCCGATGGTAGAGTAAAGAATCCGATTGTGCCATATTCCGGCTTGAAAAAGAGATCTCGGTAATCCGTAGCATTTTTAATAAAACCGTAAATCCAACGGACTCTTTGCTTGTAAAGTTTTGGAATGGTATTGGGGCTTGAAGTGTAAACATAAGCATCCGGACAATGATCAATACGAAATCCATTTTTATGCATCCGTAAAGCTATTTCTTGATCTTCGGTATGATGGGACTTACGATAATTCCCCAACTTGTCAAATACTTCTTTGCGAAAAATGGAGAAAGGACCCGGCGTCACATGAATTCCCTGTAAAAAAGCCAGCATTTTCTTGGTATAATGCGCCATATCATATTCAGCCCGTTGAGCGTATTGAATAATGTTTTTTGGATCGCGAACCACGATAGACGGAGCTACTGCCATGGTTTCCGGATTTTTGAAAAAAGTCATAATGCGTTTTAACGCTTCCGGATGCACCGAAGAATCGGAATCAAGACAGCCAACAAATTCGCTCTCGGTATGTTCAAGCCCAAGGTTTAGAGCCGTATGTTTGCCTCCATTT
>CAITSL010000042.1 GCA_903895055.1 uncultured bacterium | reverse complement strand
GCAAGATCTGAACAAGAAAAAGTCATTTAATGAGTTAGTAAAAGGCACTCTCCCAGAAGAGATAGACTCCGAACCAAAATCAAACAGAAAATCTGAACTCTCTCAAGAAGAAGCCACACAAATTGCAAAATATTCAATAAAGAATGCAAATGATCTTGGTGCCAGAAATATCCCAAGCTCAAAATAGCGGAAACGATAGCTCCCAGAAACCAACCACCCAACACTTTTGCCGAATTATAAAAACTTGGATTTTTTTTGTAAATTTCCACTAACCAGACAATAAATAGAAAAATTAAAATCGGAGCTACCGTGGGTTTATATAAAAGAGTAATTCCTCCCAAAAAACCAGCCAAAAATAAATATCCGAAAGAAGCGTTTTCTCTTTTCAAAGTGTAAAGATAACAAAGAGCCATTAGTGGCAATAATAAAAACATTTCTGTATTGGCCGTAAATTGTTCCAAATGGGGCAGTAATACCATAGGAGTAAACAAGAGCATCGCATAAATGCCGGCCCGCGTACCATATTCCTTTTTGACAATTAGCCCCGTAAAAAAAGTTGCCACTAAGACAAATAAATAAGCTAAAAACCTAAATGCCCAGGGTTTTATAAGACCAAATAGTTGTGGCAGGGCGTAGCTATAAATAATCAGGGGTGGTTTTTGGAGAAAAGAATTTAAATAAGGTGGAATTCCTTTTAATAAGAGCCAAGCCGAATAAGCATATTCTCCTTCGTCGCGGATTAGGGGAATATTTAAACTATTCCAGCGCAGGATTATAGCCAAAAGAGCCACTCCTGCTCCCGCTAATATAAAGATAAGCTTTTTCTTGGACATAAAAATTTTAATGGAAGACTTGATATAATCTTAAATCTTTTAGCTATTTTTTCCAGCAACAATAAACTGGCATTTGGGATTTCTTCAGTATTTATTGGTTCTTGCCAGTGACCGTGTTCACCATCGTCCCAGACATATCCTCCGATAGTATGATAATTTTTAGAAACGAGATCATTGAAATAGTTTATAAAAATTTTAGGACTTCCTTCATTCCAAAGACCGGAAAGAGTTCTTTGAGAAATAACTATTGCTTTTGGGGGATTTTTTTCAAGCTCAGCCACCAGCTCTCTCTGGTATCCTTCTCGATAAGGCGTCGTTATATTGAGCGGGTAAGTAATGACAAAACGAGTATCACTTTTTCGTCTGGCATAATAATAAATTTGCGGTTCCGAACCGGCCACAAAAACCAGATCATTTGAATCGGTAATTTCGGCCAAATGACTCGCTACTTCACGCGATTCACCAAATGGATTAACCGTTCCGTAAATCCATTCCGAAAGTTTTTCTGGACTCAAAGAAAATTGTCCTTGAAAGGGAGCAAGCATAATCAAAAGAATAACTGGTAAGGCGATAGAAGCAATTAGAATCTTCTTTTGGTTTGGGAATAATTCTAAGAAAGAATTGAATAAAGCTCCACCGAGTAAGGCTAAAAATGGCATTAAAATTAAATAATAATGACCAATGGGAGAAGAAAATACAGTCAATAAAGAAATCAAAAATAATGCAAAATAATATAAAATATTTTTTGGTTTTTCAAAAAATAATCCCAGTGGCAGAAACAATAAAATCCACCAATAATGCAAAAACTTGGACAAATAACCAATCAAATTACCCAGAGGATTATTAAAAGTGCTCGCATAAAAAAAATTAAAAGTAAAAACTTCTTGGAAAAAATTAGGCCAAACCTTTAAGAAAGGAATTAATAATACAATAGCTGTAATAAAAGCAGTTGCGCTCACCAAGAGAATCGGCTTGATAAGAATCCGAAAATTGTTTGGAACGGAAGAACGATAAAGTTTAAGTAAATAAAAAATAACGATAAAAAGAATTACCGGCAGGCAAATCGGCTTATAAAAAATTGCCAAAGTTCCCAAAAGGCCCGAAGCAATATAGGGCCATAATTTTTGACTATTTTTGTAGTAAACAAAAAGAGCGAGAAGCGCGACCATAGGCAAAATCATAAATTTTTCAGTATTGGCGGCAAAAGGAGTCAGCGGGGGAAAGCAAGTCATGGGCAAAAACAAAAAAGCGGAGAATATACCGGCAGTTTTACCCCACTCTTTCAGGGCGATTAAACCTACCAAAATTGAAGTCAAAAAAGTGAAAATGGCGGCGATGGCTCTGGGTGGCCAAACTGCGAAAGGGCTCACAATTTGTCCAGCTAAATAAGTATAAATAATCATTGGTGGTTTTTGTAAAAACGAATCTTGGTAGGGGGTGCCTCCAGTTCGAAGCAGCCAAGCCGAATAGGCATATTCACCTTCATCGCGTTCAAATGGAGCCGAGAAAGAATCCCAATTTAAAAGAGCAAAAAAGGATATAAATAATATTACGATTGAGATTGTCAGAAATCTATTTTTCATTTTTTTAGTCGAAAAATTCTTTTTAAAAAAAACCGGAAGGCAATTACCAGAGTCAAAAAACCATACTTCAAACTTCTGGAAAAATTAATGGAAGAAGCTAGAGAAGAATATCTCACCGGGACGGGGATTTCGTCAATTTTAAAACCTTTTTCCACTATGGCAAAAAGCATTTGAGTATCAAAAACAAAGTCATCAGAAAATTTATCATAATTGACCCTTTCCAACACTTCTCGCTTGTAAGCCCTCAGGCCAGTGTGCCATTCGGATAAATTATATCCGCTTAACACGTTTTCCAAAAAAGTGAGCATTCGATTGGCAAAGTATTTATAGAGAGGCATGCCTCCTGCCAAAGCTTCTTTTCGAGATCGGATTCTCGTGCCGAGCATTACTTCAGCGTATCCCTCTTCGATAAAGCTCACTAAATATTTAATCACTTTCGGATCATATTGATAATCAGGATGAATCATCACGATAATATCCGCGTCTTTTTCTAAGGCCAGATGATAACATGTTTTTTGATTGGCTCCGTAGCCTTTATTTTGATCGTGGCGAGATACAGTCAAATTAAGCTTTCGAGCTAAATCAAATGTTTGATCAGTGCTACTGTCGTCAACTAAAATTATTTCATCCACAATATTCTTCGGAATTTCCCCCACTGTTTTTTCTAAAGTTTTTTCAGCATTAAAAGCAGGAAGTACGGCAATCACTTTTAGTTTTTTATTCATTAGTATTCTTAATATAACCTTATTAGCTTTTTCCTAGACAAGTAGTATAATAACATTATGAATACACTTACACAATCAGAGATTTTCTTTTTTATTTCTTCGATTGGCTTTGTTACTTTGTGGATATTGGTCGCGGTATTTTTGATTTACCTGCTTCGCATCATGCGTACCTTTTCGCGGATTATGGAGCGGATAGAGCATGATATCGATAAAATCAGTGATACTACTAAAGATATATTTCAAGAGATGCGAGAAAGCACTGTGTTTCGTTTTCTCTTTGGGAAAAAAAGAAAGGGTCGAAAAGAATAAAATAATTATTAAAAATAAAAATAAAAAAATGGAAAATAAACAAAAAAAAGAAATAAAACAAAAAAAGAAAAATAAAATGTCAGTAGGTAAAACCATAGCAATTGGCGCTGGAGTGGCAGCCTTAGGAGCGGGAGCGTATTATTTCCTGGGTCCCAATGCCAAAAAGAATCAAGCGAAAGCAAAAATATGGATGACCAAGATGGAAAAAGAAGTAGTCCAAAAAATGAGAACGATAGAAGACGTGAGTGAGCCGATTTATCACCAAATAGTGGAGGGTCTTGCTCAAAATTACAGCAAACAGTATCAAGAGCATGCTCCCCAAATAAAAGCTTTTGCCGAACATTTAAAAAATGCTCGAAAAGGTTTTGAAAAGAAAGCTAAAAAGAAAAAGATCTAAATTTTACAAATTGTCATGTCGCAATTTGTAATTTTTATGATAGTGAATAATCGCCGGAATGCTGGCGGCTATCGGGAGAGATAGGAAGGCTCCAAGGATGCCAAAGAGGCTTGCCCCAAGCAAGACCGACAAAAAAACAACAGAAGGGTAGAGGTTGAGCGCCTTATTATAAATCATCGGCGAGATGATCCCGTTTTCAGCTTGCTGATAGAGCAGGTGCAATATTATTACCAACACTCCGGTGATGGGCGATACTCCAAAACCGATAATGACTGCGGGAATTGCTCCGATTGTCTGACCAACCAGAGGAAGTAAATCAATGATTGCCGCAAAGATCGCAAGCGGTAAAGCAAAAGGCACATGCAAAAGTGAAAGTCCGACAAAAACGATAATGCCACAAATCACGGAGATCAAAAGATTTCCACGAATATATTTTCCAATCACCAAGCCGATTTCTCTGAGCAGCTCTTTGATTCTCCCTCTTTCTCTGCCCGGAACCACATGTAAAGACAATTCAAACAATCTTTCAAAATCGTACATTAAGAAAAATGTCAGAACGATGGTGCTAATAATAGAAAAAATAAGAAAAGCGATATTTACGGTGGTAGTGGTGGCCGTTGTATAATCGAAATGAGATTGAAAATAAGCGAAAAGATTAAAATTTCCAAACCAAGAGGAATGACTAATAATAGTATTCAAACTGGCCAATAAAACCGGAATTTCTTGTACAATGCGAGGAATAAAGATATATCCCAAAAGAACAAAAGGAACAATCGGTACGATTAAAACTAAAAAAATAGAAAGTATTAGTGGCATCTTGGTCAAATTTTTCAGTTTTTTAACCAGAGGATAAAAAGCGGCTGTCAGGACGAAAGCGATGATGATAATAGGAAGCACCGAAAGCGCTCTCCAACACAGATACACAATCACTCCCACTACCACGATACGGGTGAGGGATTCCCAACTGAAAGGATGTTCGTGTTTTTCCATATCGGTAAATTATAGCACAATGGCTCAAATCCCACCAAACAGAAACAAAAAATCGCCCCGCCAGAGGCGGGGCGATTTTTGAACACATTTTTTTGTGCGTTAGATTCAATTATTGAGTTACGGAGGTTGGCGGAATAACGTTGTTGGTGTATCCACGCATCATTCCAAAATTGCCTCTTTGGATTGTTCCATATCCGGATTGGGCCCTAATAAAGCCGGTCATTTCGCCGAGCTTGAAGCCGCACCAGAAAATCAGAATCACGATGACGATTTTTAGAATCATTTTCACCAAATGATGTTTCCCACCGTGGCATCCATGTCCGTACATACCCATCCTAGACATGCCACAGCAAGCACCATCTTGGCAAGCACCCTTTGCGCAATCTTCACACTTTTTATTCATGTTTGTATTTTCCATAAATATATTTTATTAATTTTGTAATTATTACCTTGTCCCTACGACTGTCAGGCAGGCTTGTTTAAGAAGCCCATTATACACCTTTTCAACCAAAAAGAAATAATTTTTTGCCACGAGTTCACTTATTAAAATCCCATATCAGTATTGATGCTATTGATGGTTGATTGAGTCAGTTCTCGAGTAAAGACAATTGCAAAATAGATTACAAAAACTGTAGAAAGGGCAAGTAATGCCCAAGCAATATAGCCGATCAGTTTTACTTTTGGATCGCTTGATTTAAAATATTTTACTCCGGGCCACCTGTTCACAAAAATAAAACAAATCATCGGCAAGATGATGGAAAAAGCGTAGATCCAGGCTTGGGTTTGAGCGGTGGTCGAAAGGGGAGCCGAATGCAATTTATTTCCGCAGTTTGGGCAAAAATAATATTGAGGTAAGACTGGCTGATGGCAAGCTGAACAGATATTCTCTTCTTTTGGATTTGTTTCCATATTTTAATTATATCATTTCTTCACTAAGTTTTCATGTAGGAATGCTACTTTCTAAAAGAAAGGTCGAATTTACAAGAAATAGTAATTCGAATAAAATTTAAAATGAAAAAATCATTAGGAATATTAATGCTTCTGGCCACGATGCTCGTGGCAGTGCCGGCTTTGGCTCAAACCACTTCTACTACTGCAACAGCTACCACTACTGCAATCGCTTGCGTTGGGGCAGCGGTGAATACTAGAGAGACTGCCTTGGGTACTGCTATCAGCACACATAATCAAGAGATAGCGGGAGCTTATACGGCGAGAGCTACTGCCCTCGCGACTGCCTATACTGATACTACTAAAGCTCAATTAGCGAAAGATGTAAAAGCAGCTTGGGCCACTTTCAAGAGTTCGATCAAGACATCGAATACAGCTTGGAAGACAGCCAAAAATAGCGCTTGGGCTTCTTTCAGAACTGCCGCCAAGGCTTGCAAAGCGCCGGTAGGAGTCAGTGATTCCGCCAACGCCACCGCTGAAGCGCAATAAATTTTACCAAAGTATTTTAAACAAAAAACTGCTCCCAAGGCAGTTTTTTGTTTTTATCCGAAAAATAAAATTAAATAAGAAAAAGTAAAATCAAAAAGAGAGCTACGAAACCAGCGAAAAATCCTACGATTTTGGCAAAAAAAACAACGGCTTCTTTTTTATGATTCTCAAAATAAAGATTTAGAGGTTCATATAAAAATAAAAATCCCATAATTGCCGCTGACAAGACAAAAAGACCCAGCAGGACCATCGGGATCAGGATGGTTTTGCCCGGCAAGATAGAAGTTAAAGCATTAATAATGAAAACAATAAGAACAATATATAAGGCTGCTCCTGACGCATACAAAAATGGTTTTTTCATAAATTTATTATAGCAAATTAAAGGAAAAACGGCTGTTTTTAAGCAAGCCGTTTTTTTATTTTTAAGAAATATTATGGGACAATATTTTTTCTCAACTGCAGATATACCGCAGTCAATAAATCTTGTACAGTAATAATTTCTTCTCTGTCAACTCCTCTGATGCTAATCCCGAAAATGTTTTCGAGATCTTTTAAAATAAGATTTTTTTCTTTTTTCTTTACACCCAAGGATGACAGGTGGGTTTCAGGAAACGATTCAAAGATTTTCCTGAATAAATCTTGAGAAGAACGCTTGGCGTTATTTCTCATTACTCTTAGTAAGAGCAATCGATAGATGAACTTTTCATACATCTTTCTTTTTGATTATTTTTTTGAAACCTTGCGGTTTCTTATTGGAAGGAACGATATTTTGGTTCCAGAAATATAATACCACGAAAAAATCGAGTTATCCACATTGCCGGGAGTATTTCACTTTATCAAGTTCAGTATTTTAAATCTGGGCCGATGTGGGAACCTTTATTTCTCGAGCATCTTTCTCAACCTATTTATAACTGCTTTTTCCCAGGCCTTCATTGAATACCACTTTATAAGTGGCGTTGCAACTATGCGTAGCCATGCTTTATGAATTGAAACCTGATAAGTATAGTCAATTAAAGTTCCATCTCTGTGTAGAGAAAGCAACAACTCTTCATGTCCAGAAGTCCCAAACTGATAGCTATCATTATCTGAAATGAAACCTTTTCCGGGAAGGATTTGAGTTTTCATTTTTACTTTAAATTTTTTTCCAAACGATTTTACCGTTGCTTCCATCTCTAAATTATTTCCATCCCGTTTATTAATCTGTACCGATTCTGCAACCTTTGGGAAATACTCTGGTAATTTTTCGAAGTCGGTCATTATTCTAGACATATCTTCAATTGGGGCTTTAATAACCCATTGTTTGTGAAGTGTAATTTCTTTCATGAATTTATTATAGCAAAATATAGTTAAAAGTGCTGGCTTTAAGGTAAAGTGCTTGTGTTTCAAAGGCAATGAGCATATTATTAATTCATATGATTTCATATAGTATAAAAATTAAAGAAAAAGCAGTAATGCTTAGAAAAAAAGGAAAGAGTTTCAGCCAAATAGCAAAAAAGCTTAAAATAGGAAAAAGCACTATTGGATTTTGGTTTAAGAATGGTGTTGTTAATTCAAAAAACTCAAAAAAATTAGCGAAGGTAAAGAGATAAAAAATTAGGTTGGAACCTATTTGATGGAAAATATGGCTTAATTTAACGTTAAATAAAAAACGGTGCTTTAATCAGCACCGTCTTGATCTATCCAAACTTGAAAATCAAATTATCTTAATATTCAACCCATTCATCTCGTGGAATTGGAACAAAATGGTACGTTTTTTTGGGGGGAACAAGAAACCCCAATAAGCGCTCTTCTTCGTACCACGTTAGTTCAAGAAGATATCGCTTGCAAATGGAATGATCGCAGGACAATCTTTTTCCTTCTCCTCCGTACATGGCCCTCAGTCTTGATTGATGTATCATATCTTCGTCTTTTTTGTCAAAATACGCTATTGTTTTACATCCATCATTATTGCGAACAAGCTCATTTAATAATTTTCCATAATATTCGTTGTCAATAATAAGTGTTCCTCTGAAAAAAAATACATCAGCATTCTGTGGCTTGTCAGTTATTTCCATAATGCCAACTTCAGCTTTCTCTTTGTAAAATTTTTGTAGTGAATCCACAATTTGTTGTGAATCGCTATCTAATTTAATAATCATAATTTTTTTCATATGCTTAAGTTTTTATTGGTTCTCACAAAAGACAAAATTTATCTCCTCTGAGAACCTATAAAAACTAATATTTTAAAGTACTTATATTTAACTACAAATTACCACAAATTTAGTTTTAAGGCAATGCGAGCTGGATGTTTGGTACGTTATTGGAACCTTTTTAACGGAAAATAAGGTTTAAATATAAAAGAAAACCGCCCTTTAACGGTTTTCGTCAAAAAGCGGTTAATAATTTACTTTTCTAAAATCGGGATTTGTCTCAATGCTTTAATAAACAATTCGATTTCTTTTGGCGTTAGTGGCTTTTTAAAATCTACCCAATACATTCTATGAAAGTATCTGGTACTCTTATCGTGCCCATTGTCGCCATGATGATAAAGCAGTTGACCTTCGGCTGAGTATTCTTTATTAAAGAAATACTGCACATTAAATTTAACGCTTTGATCATCAAGATTGGAAATGAGACTTTTAAAGAATTGGGTCATGTAGTCTTTGATTTTCTCTACAAATTTTTCATCTTGCATCTTAGGGGGAATTTGCATACCACCAGGACGAAAATGTTTTTTGCTCAAATTACTACTAACTACCAAAATTTCACATGTCTCTGTTTCAATTTTTGAAACATAAATTCTGACTTCCTGATTACTTGTTGCCATACGGATTGCTGTTTATTCCAGTCAGCTCATCTGGGATTTAAAAAGTGAAACATAAAAAAAGAACTATATTTGTATAATATAATCATTATAATAATTTGTCAATGGGGGCTGGGAGACTAGGATTCGAACCTAGATAAATGGATCCAGAATCCATTGTCCTACCATTAGACGATCTCCCAATATTTCATTTAATTTCTACTCTCATACAATAATACAAAATCAGTCTTTTATCAAATATTTTTGCTCTTGTAATTTCTCCAGTTTGGACGATAATAGGGGAATGGAACCATTAGCGGTAAAAATTAGGCCGAAAAATCTGGCTGAATTTGTGGGCCAAGAGCATTTGGTGGGGGAAGGGAAACCAATCCGTATTGCGATAGCTCAGAAACATTTGTTTTCTTTTATTTTCTGGGGTCCGCCCGGCGTCGGCAAAACTACTCTGGCCAAAATTTACGCGCGAGCACTCAATGCCGACTTTCACGAACTTTCGGCAGTCTCGGCCGGCAAAGATGATATCAAAAAAATCGTCGAGTCCGGAGGAGAACTCTTGGGACCTCGGATTCTTTTTCTGGATGAAATTCATCGCTTCAATAAAGCGCAACAGGATTTTCTCCTGCCTTACGTGGAGTCCGGGAAGCTCACTTTAATCGGCGCTACTACCGAAAATCCGAGTTTTGAAATAATTCCAGCGCTTCTTTCGCGTTCCCGAGTTTTTGTGATGCATTCGCTTTCCGACGAGGAGATGAAAAAGATTATCAAGCGGACCGGTTTTAAATTAAAAAAGGACGCGCTCGATTGGCTCATCGGGATGTCCGGTGGGGATGCTCGGCAAGCGATCGCGATGATTGAAAATACTGCGGGTCTTTACAAGGAGATCACACTTTTAAATTTAAAAAATACTTTGCAGTCAAAATTTTTGCGCTACGACAAAAAAGGGGAGGAGCATTACAATACCATCAGCGCTTTTATCAAAAGCATGCGCGCTTCCCAACCGGATGCCGCGCTGTATTATATGTGCCGAATGCTGGAAGCCGGGGAAGACCCGAAATTTATCGCCCGGAGGATGGTAGTCTTTGCCAGCGAAGATATTGGCCTGGCCCAACCGACCGCGCTAGTAGTGGCCAATGCGGTTTTCCAAGCAGCAGATACGATCGGCATGCCGGAATGCGCCGAAAATCTGGCGCATGGAGTGGTCTATCTGGCGCAGGCCAAAAAAGACCGGAGTGCTTATGACGCCTACTTGCTCGCGATGGCGGATGTGAAAGAATACGGCAATTTGCCGATCCCGATCTCTATTTTGAATGCTCCGACCAAACTGATGAAAGATTTGGGCTATGGCAAAGATTATGAAAAATACACCACCAAAAGTCTCTTACCCGAAAAATTGAAAAACAAAAAATATCTGAAAAAATAAAAAGTTTAATTTTCTATCAGCTTTTTGAATTCTTCCACCATGGGGACTTGTTCGGATTCCAGGCCATATATATCGGCAGTAAAATAAGTTGCATAATCAGCGATGGCCAAAGTACTGAAAATCTTATGAAAAATATTTTCGCCGGATATTTCTATTGCACAAGTTTTTAAATTGCGATCCTCATATAGTTTGCGAGTTATCTGCATTCTCTCTACTATTTTTGGATGATCATCCCGGTCCATCAGAAAAATAAAATAAAATTCATCGGAAAGTTCTCGAGTGGCATCTTTCACGTCGAATCCGGTCATTTCATTGTGATTGAGTTCCGGCAAGACATTATAAAAAGCGGGGATTTTTCCAGTTTCATTAAATTTAATTTTCCAAATGTATGCGAGTGCATAATTCTCCTCCGAAGTATAAATTACCGGCACATATCCGCGAAGTTTTTCGGCTAACGATTTTCCTTCTGTTTCAAATTTTTTCGGCTCAAAAGTTTTTGAGAGTTTTTCCATTTCTTTTAACATTGCTTCTTCGCCCACAAACTTCAAAAGACTTTTTAGGTTTAAAGTCAAAGCCATGCGAGGTTGAATGTTAAAATCTGGCATTTGTATATAAGGAATATTATCTTTCCTGGCTCTTTCTAAGAGCTTGCCTCCGATAGAAATAACCGCTCGATTTAGGCCCAATTTTCCGGCTTCTTCATAAGCGTCCAAGACTTCTTCGGTATTTCCGGAATAAGAACTCAGGATGATTAATCTTTCTTTTAAATTTTCTATCGGCATTATCGGCAAGCCGTAATTTCGATGGATGATAATATCCAATTCTGGTTTGATCATTTTTAAAAGATCACCGGCCAAATGCGAACCGCCCATTCCGACAATAATGTATTTTGAAGCTTTTTTAAAATTTTCTTCATTTGCTATTTTTGGGAGAAAACTAAACTGCTTGGCGCTTTCATTTATTGCTTGATACATTGACATTCTTCTATTTTCGCATAGATATTGGGTAAAAACAAGACAAAAGAAAGATAATAAGGTATGATGTTTATTAATGAAAATTAATGGCAAAGAAAAGCGACGGCTCCTCTATTACGGTTTATTTTTCTTGGTCATTTT
>CAITSL010000041.1 GCA_903895055.1 uncultured bacterium | reverse complement strand
CCTCAATCCCATCGCCCATTCCGAAAAAAGAAAATCCGCGCGAAATTAAATATGCATGGAGTTTGCGATGGGATGAGGGCAGACGACGAGCTTTAGCTCGTCGTGGCGGAGTTCATTGAGTTACCACATTGTCGGAGCGTGGTAAAAAGTTTTGAAAAATGAGAGGCGTGGAGCGTATTACTTAGTTTTCTTTGTTTTCAAAATAAGTTCGTGCAAAGGATAGTAATACTCCACTCGACTACAAAATAAAAAGCATTTAAAAAATGCTTTTTATTTTTTCGCTCGTGGCAAGCCACCCAACACATAAAGATAAAATAATTTAATTTATACAAACGTAATAATACACGTAGTCGAGTGCCCTGAGGGACGACCTGAGGGGGAGGACTCGAATGGGCATTTATGGTGAGCAATTTATCCTGAGCTTTGTCGAAGGAAGTCGAACAATGTTAAAATATATTTATGTATTTTGTGTATATGATTAAAAATTCATATGATAATTTATATATAGGGGTTACAGACAATCCAGAACGTCGCCTTTCTGAACATAATTCCAAAAGAGGTTCTGATTTTACTAAAATTCGAGACAAGTTTGAAATTGTGTTTCTAGAAGAACAGGATAGTTTGGTCGAAGCCAGAAAAAGAGAAATTCAAATCAAAAAATGGCGAAGGGAGAAAAAAGAAAAATTGATAGATTTATATAATAAAAGTATTTCAACAAAAGTTTAGCAATTAGGGGTTTCTGGTGATGGAACACATGGACCGCTGGACGCGTTGGGATTTATTGCCCAACAATCCCTAAAACCCCAACAGCCAGTATTTGCTAAATGATATATAAAGACAAAAGTTACAACAACTAAAAGAATTAAAAATCCCAAAAGGATTTTCCATATTTTTTTCATAAATTAAGTATACCATGTTAGTCATTAACCTTTCATCTTTTTTATGCTATATTTACAAAATGGATTTCAACTTTTTAAACAAAAAAGATCCGCAAAACAAAGGCAAAAAGGGCAAAAAGGAAAGTAAATTTTCCGGCAGTATTCTGGGCGCTCTTTTGATTTTTATGTTGATTACGGCTGTCTATTTGGCAGTTTCTGGAACCAATCAAAAAACTGTCCCTCAAATTTCAATTTCCGATTTGGCCCAAAATGTCTCGGACGGAACGGTGAAAAATATTATGGTGGAAGGAGAGGATCTTACCATCTCTTACACTAACGGCGATATTAAAAGTTCTAAAAAAGAAACAGAATCTTCTCTTTCTCAAACCTTATTCAATTATGGAGTAAAGCCCGATGCCTTAGGGAAGACGGTGATCACTATCAAAGATCCTAATAGTTTTGGTTATTGGATGGCAAATATTTTGCCTTTCGCTCTGCCGATTTTGTTCATCATAATTTTCTTTTGGTATTTGTCTCGGCAAGTGAAAGGCGCTGGGATGCAAGCGTTTACTTTTGGACAATCGAAAGCCAGGATTACCGACCCGAATGACAAAAATAATAAAGTGACTTTCAAAGATGTGGCTGGATGTCGCGAGGCGAAAGAAGAATTAAAAGAAATTGTGGATTTTCTGAAAAGTCCCAAAAAGTTTTTGGATATTGGTGCTCGCATTCCGAAAGGGGTGATTTTAACCGGTGCGCCGGGGACAGGCAAAACTTTGCTCGCAAGAGCGGTGGCCGGGGAAGCCGGCGTGCCTTTTTTTCATCTTTCGGGGTCTGAGTTTGTGGAAATGTTTGTCGGGGTTGGAGCCTCACGCGTGCGAGATTTATTTAAAATGGCCAAAAAATCCGCTCCAGCTATTATTTTTATTGATGAGATAGACGCGATCGGCCGGACCCGCGGAGGAGGTTTTGGGGGAGGTAACGATGAACGTGAACAAACCTTAAATCAGATTCTGGTTGAAATGGATGGTTTTGAACCGAATGACAAAGTGATCGTAATGGCAGCGACCAATAGACCTGACGTGCTTGACCCGGCTCTGATTCGCCCGGGACGTTTTGATCGAAAAGTAATTCTGGATTTACCGGATCGAGCCGACCGAGAAGAGATTTTGAAAATTCATGCTTTGAAAAAACCATTGGCGGAAGATATCAATCTGAAACTGGTTGCGGAACGCACTCCTGGATTTTCCGGCGCGGACTTGTATTCTCTGATGAACGAAGGTGCGATCTTGGCGGCCCGAGAGAACCGCAAAAAAGTTTTTCAGTTCGACTTGATTCGCGCGATTGAAAAAGTGATGCTTGGACCGGAACGCAAAAGCCATTTGCTTTCCAAAAAAGAAAAAGAGATCACCGCTTACCATGAAGCCGGGCATGCGTTGGTGGCTTCTGTTTTGCCGAATGCCGATCCGGTGCACAAAGTTTCTATTATTGCCCGAGGCAATGCTGGTGGATATACTTTGAAATTGCCGTTGGAGGAAAGACGTTTGCAGTCGAAAAAAGAATTTATCGACGATATTGCTATGTCGCTTGGCGGATACGTGGCGGAAAAAATGATTTTCGGTGATATTACTACCGGACCGTCGAGTGATTTGCAAGTTGCCACCAATTTAGCACGCGCGATGGTAACCAGGTGGGGGATGTCCGATTTAATCGGGCCGGTAGCTTTGGTAGACAATGGAGGACATCCTGGTTTTGCTGAAATTGAAAAAGAATATTCAGAAACTGTTTCGACTAAAGTAGATGCCGAAGTTTCCAGAATTATGAATGATGGCATCAAATCAGCCGAAAAAGTTTTGACGGAACACAAAAAAGCCTTGGATGCGATCGCGCAGAAGCTGATAGAAGTTGAAACGCTGGAACAAGAAGAATATGAGAAAATAATCATTGCACATGGGATAGTGCCGAAAAAGCTTGAAATCGAGAAAGTTGTTTAAAAGAGTAAAATTTTGTAGGATAAAAATATCCGCCCTTAGCTCAGTTGGTTAGAGCATCGAGCTTATACCTCGAGGGTCCTACGTTCGAATCGTAGAGGGCGGACACTTTAATATTTAATGAGTAAAATTAATAATAAAAATCTTGTAGTTTGTTTAATCACAGGTCCATCGGGAGCTGGCAAGTCTTCTGTTGCAAAAGCATTGGCTCTAAAATTCGAAAAGAGTGCAGTGATTAATGCCGATGATCTTCACAAAATGATAATTGGGGGTCGTGTCAAACCATATCCATGGAATGAAGAAGTTAAAAAGCAATTATTTCTTAGGGCACAAAATGCCTGTACCTTGGCAAATAATTTTCTTGAATCGGGCTATAATGTGATTATTGATTGTATTGTCGGAAGAACACAATTAAAACAATTTCAGGATTTCTTTCACGATAGAAAAATAAAAGTATTTTTACTTTTACCTACACTTGAAGCTTTATTTAAACGTTTTGATAAAAGAGGAATAAATGAAGAGCTTCGCAAAAGAACTCAAGAGTTACACGAGAAGTATATGCTACGAAAAGATGAATTAAACTGGCAAATAATAGATTCAAGTAATCAAACGCTTGAAGAAACTACAAATCAAATTTTTGAGGAATTAATTAAATAATTTATTCAAAATGAAATTCCCCGGCTTTTCCATAAACCTTTGATTTTGGTCTTTTTTGTGAGATAATGGGGCATGCGTCCAATTTTTTTTACTTTGCGAAATTTAATTCGATCAAAAATTGTAATTGGGGTTATTGTAGTGCTTGTCTTGGGCGCGGTCTATTTTCTTTTTATTCGTCATAGTGGTACTGCTTATCAATTTATAGGAGTTACCCGAGGCTCGATTGTTGAAACGGTTTCAGTTACCGGCAATACCACGCCCGAGCAAAGTGTTTCTCTGGCGTTTGGTAGTAGCGGGATTGTTTCCCATACCTATTCGAGCCTTGGAAAACAAGTGCATGCGGGACAAGTATTAGCAGAACAGAATATGAGCGATCTGGTGGCGCAATTGCACAATGCGCAGGCAGGGCTCACGATTGCTGAACAAAATACATCCACTTCAAAAAATAATCTTGCAAACGTAACTGCTGAACAAAACACTCTGGTAGCCAATGCTTACAATACTCTCTTAAATTCTTCTCTCTCCGCGGAAGCAGTTGGCGACAATAGTGGCTATGACGCTCCGACAGTTTCCGGAACATACACTTGCAGCCAAGAAGGTTCTTATAATTTAAAAACTTATAATTCAACCGGTGGAATTTCATTATCTTATTCAGGGCTGGAAGGAGGAGCTTTTTTATTAACGGATATTCCAAGACCTCTCGGTAAATGTGGAATTTATTTGTCTTTCGATAAAACAAAAACCCTTCAGGCCGGGGCAGAATTCAATATAACGATCCCAAATAAAAATGCCATAAATTATAACTTAAATAATAATAATTACCAACTGGCACTTAAAACTCAAGATAAAGCTATTGCCGACGCAGAAGCAAATGCTGGGACCGCGGATTCTTCATTGCTCGCTGATGCTAAAATTGCGCAAGCGCAAGCAAGTGTTGATAGTGTAACAGCTAAAATAAAAGATGCTCAAATTATTGCCCCAATCAGCGGTACGGTTACTCAATTTGACGCAAAAGTGGGACAGCTGGCCTCTCCAAATATGTCTCTTGTTTCTATTATGTCGAAGGATGGCTATGAAGTGGACGCAGGAGTGGCGGAAACGGATATCGGGAAAATAGTTCTCGGAGATACGGCCACGATGACTCTGGATGCTTTTCCGAACGAAACATTCGCTGGAGTGGTATTTTATGTTGCTCCGGCAGAAACAAATAGGGAAGGGGTGATAACCTATTTGGTCAAAATTTCATTTGATAAAATCGATGCGCGATTAAAAAGTGGACTTACCGCCAATGTTGCTATCGAGACAAAACATAAAGACGGGGTGTTGATTCTTCCGCAGTATGCTATCTTGCAAAATGATCAAGGCACCTTTGTGGAGACGCTCGAAAATAATAAGGTCAAACAAAATTCGGTAACTCTTGGCATCACAGATCAAAAAGGGAATGTAGAAGTTGTCTCTGGCGTTACCGAAGGGGAGCAGGTTCTCAATATCGGACTCAAAACGCAATGATCGAATTACAGGATCTAAAAAAAGAATATTTTGAAGAAGACGTTTCAACCGAAGCCTTGCGGGGCATAACTTTTTCGATTAAGGAAGGGGAATTTGTTTCCATTATGGGACCGTCCGGTTCCGGTAAATCAACCCTGCTCCATATCTTGAGTTTTTTGGATCGTCCCACCGGTGGATCCTATAAATTTTATGACAAAAGTATCGATGATCTGACTGATCAAGAATTGGCTCGGATTCGGAATAAAGATATGGGCTTTGTCTTTCAATCTTTCAATTTACTTTCTAAGCTGACCGTTTATGATAACGTGGAAATCCCGCTTTTGTATTCCGATATTCCTTCAGCGAAAAGGAAAAGTCTGGTTGAAGAAGCGGTGAAATCAGTCGGTCTCGAAGAGAAAATCCATACTGAAGCGGCCCGACTTTCCGGTGGCCAAAAACAACGAGTGGCTATCGCTCGGGCTTTGGTCACCGGCCCGAATGTTATTTTTGCCGATGAACCGACGGGCAATCTTGATTCACAGTCCGGTTTGCAAGTTATGAAAATACTTGAATCATTACACCAGAAAGGTCGCACAGTGATCTTAGTAACTCACGAAACCCAAACGGCCGAATTTGCCAATCGCATTATTAAAATAAAAGATGGCAGGGTGGAAAGCGATCAGTCCATTACTCCGATCCATCTTATGGAAGGAAATTTGAAATAATTATGACTTTTAAAGATGCCTTCAAAACAGCGACTCATAGTATCAACCACAGCAAAATGCGTTCTATTTTAACGATGCTTGGGATTGTGATCGGTATTGCTTCGGTGATTATTCTTATGTCCATCGGGCAATCGGCTCAGGATTTAATTTTGGGTCAAGTGCAAAGTGTAGGCTCCAATCTGATTATTGTTATTCCAGGCACGCCCTCAAACGGAAAGTTTTCTCCTTCGGCTGCTGAGCAGGGAATAGTTATTACCAGTTTACGACAAAGAGATATTGATGCTCTAGAACGAGAACCATCTGTCGATGCGGCAGCGCCCTTGGTTAGCGGTCAAGCAGAAGTTGTCTATGGAAATAATAATAAAATAGTTAGTTATCAGGGAGTAACTGCCAATATGTTTCCGATCCGTAACTTAACGGTCGGGAAAGGAGCGACTTTTACAAAACAAGATGTTGATTCCATTAATCATGTAGTGGTTATTGGACCCGACTTGGCAAAAACTCTTTTTGGACCAGCGCTTGATCCTATTGATAAAATAATCCGATTAAAAAATATTTCTTTTCGAGTGGTGGGGGTATTAAGCAAGGGCGGAACTGGCGCCTTTGGCGTTGA
The DNA here is from genome assembly GCA_903895055.1 of uncultured bacterium. Lineage (GTDB taxonomy): Bacteria > Patescibacteriota > Minisyncoccia > Phycocordibacterales > UBA9973 > UBA9973. The sequence continues at coordinate 31,369 of CAITSL010000041.1, read as the reverse complement.
CCAGGGGAATGTGATTGTTTTACCAATTTCAGTTGCCCAAAAACAATTGCTTGGAATTTCTTATTTTAGCACTGTTCTTGTAGAAGGGAATCCAAAATATGATATAAGTTTTGTGGAATCGCGCATAAGATTTACTTTGCGCCAAAATCATGGAATAACAGATCCAAATAAAGATGATTTTAATATTTTGACGCAAGCCGACATCTTGGCTGTTCTTGGTACCGTTACTTCTGTTTTGACGCTCTTTTTAGCCGCCATTGCTTCTATCTCACTGGTTGTCGGGGGAATCGGGATTATGAACATTATGCTGGTAGCAGTGACCGAACGAACGCGCGAAATCGGATTGCGCAAAGCGGTGGGCGCAACCAATAACGATATCTTGGAACAATTTCTGATTGAATCAATTTTGCTGACTTTTGCCGGGGGCGTGATTGGCATCACCATTGGCGCGGGCATTGTCGGTCTGGTATATTTGGTGCTTTCTACCTTCTTTACTACCCTAGGTTGGGTTTTTGCTTTTCCTATTTCGGCGGTGATTCTGGGGCTCGCGGTCTCGGGCATTACCGGTATTGCTTTCGGCATCTATCCGGCCCGCCAAGCCGCCCGCAAGAATCCGATTGACGCCTTGCGGTATGAATAAATTAAACTGAAATTTTACTCAAAATGAAATTCTCCCGCTTTTTCGTGAACTTTTTGTTTCAAAAGGGGATATTTGGAAAGTTCGGGGTCTTTGGAAATCAGGCGCACCGCTTCGGTCCGGGCAGCTTCGACCATTTTCAGATTTTTGATTGCTTCCATCCCAAGGTCGGTGATGCCCCATTGTTTCGTACCACCAAGTTCTCCGGCGCCACGCAATGTCAGGTCCAGTTCTGCCAATTCAAAACCATTTTTGGCTGTAATTAGAGCCTTAAGTCGTTGAACAGTTTTATTTTTAGCATCCTTGTCCGGCGAAGCCTTGGCGGAGTCGGAGGCAAAAACATAGCAATAGGCTTGATCATTGCTTCGAATTACCCGTCCGCGAAGTTGGTGCAGTTGCGCCAGGCCGAACCTTTCTGCGCCTTCGATAATAATCACCGTGGCATTTGGCACATTGACCCCAACTTCTACGACAGATGTCGCGCACAAAATATTTATTTTCCCTTCGGTAAAATTTTTCATTACTTCTTCTTTTTTCTGTTTAGACATCTTTGAATGAAGCACGCCGATTTCGTATTCTCGGAAAATTTCTTTTTTCAAACGCTTCGCTTCGGCAGTTGCTGCTTTAACCTCGTTCCATCCACCCCCTCCTTGCTCCTCCCCCTTAGCTAAGGGGGAGGTTGGGTAGGGGTGCTTTTCCGGATCTGGTTCATCTATTCTCGGACAGATGACATAAAGCTGTCTGCCCTTTTTTAATTCTTCGCGGACTTTTTCATAGGTTTCATCCCTTTTGTTCGGAGTAATTATTTCGGTGATGATTTGTTTTCGCCCGGCGGGCATTTCATCGAGAAGTGATAAATCCAAGTCGCCATAAATAGTGAGAGCCAAAGTGCGGGGGATCGGAGTGGCGGTCATGGAAAGCAAATGTGGAGCAATGCCGTCTTTCCTGACCAATTTTCTTCGCTGGGCAGTGCCGAATCTGTGTTGTTCGTCTATCACTACCAAAGCCAGATTTTTAAATTTAACCGTTTTCTGAATCAAGGCATGAGTGCCGATCAAAATAGAAATTTCCCCGCCCAGAGTCCATTTTAAAAGTTGCGCTCGCGAGATATCGGTCCAGCCAAGAGGATTTACCTTGGAAGGAAATTTCCTACAACCAGAGCCTGTGATAAGCCCTATATTGATCGGCAAATGTCTGAAATATTGGATGAAAGATTCGAAATGTTGAGCAGCTAAAATTTCCGTTGGGGCCATATAAGCAACCTGCAAATTTTTTGAAATTTGCAGGTTGCCCCGAGTGGAATCGAGGGGCTTTTCTTGGATTACTGTAATATAAGCGGCAGTGGCGGCCACAGCCGTTTTGCCGGAGCCGACATCACCTTCGAGCAAGCGAGACATTGGGAAACTTCTCGCCATATCCGACAAGATTGTTTCAATAGATTTTTTCTGAGAATTGGTTGGTTCGAACGGGAAACGATCCAGAAAACTTTTTACTTCAGGACCAACCTGAATTTCCTCTAATTTTTCACCCCTGCGCCCTTCTCCTTCGGAGTGGGACCCTCGGGGATTCAAAATTTTAGGAAATTCAGGTTGTATCTGAAAAGATTTATTTTTACGGTATTCGATTTTATCGTGTTGGCGTTCCAGTTGAATGCAAAAAACTTCCTCAAAAGCGAATCGCTTTCGCGCGCTTTCTGCATCCCGAGAATTTTTTGGTTTATGAATCCAAATGAGGGCAGTTTTCAGCGTCGGTAAATTGTATTTTTCCAAAATATCACTTGGGATGTAATCTTCCACCTTCTCCAAAGTTTTGTCTCTAAAAATTTTTTCAATCGCATGATAAAACCACTTGGAAGTGATACCTCGAGTTTCGTGATAGATAGGATAAGAAAACCCTGCATTTTCTTGTTTACCATCTTTGCTAAAAAACAAAGTATCATGTGAATCTATCGGTATATTTGGGGTTTTTTCAAATTCGGGATTGGCCAAATACAAACCCTGTTTTCCCTGAGTTATTTTTCCGGTGAGTTTTACATTTTCTCCCTCATGGAGCATTTTTGCCAAATAGGCTTGATTAAACCAGACTATTTTTATTTTTCCGGAAAGATCCGATATCTCACCTTCGCCCCTCGACGAAGCGCTCGGGGCGACCCTGAGTTTTTTATCGAATGGGTCGCCCATCGGAATTTTGGAACGATATCCTTTTTTGGTTTTTAATTTTGAAACTTTTCCATAAATTGTCGCAACCTCGCCAGGGATGATATTGGCAATTTGTTTTACTTCACTGATATCCGAATATCTGACAGGAAAATGATAGAGCAAATCCGCCACCGAAAAAATGCCGAGTTTCCTTAAAGCTCTCCTTTGATTCTCGTCTAGTCGAAATTTTGCTTCAAGTTTGTCACTGAATTGCATTTATGATCCGATCAGTTCTCTGATTTTACTGGTGAGTTCATCCAGATTGAAATTTGATTTTATCATAAACTCGCTGATGCCTAATTTTTTTGCGCGAGCGATATCTTTTTCTTCCGATAAATTTGAGAAAACTATCACGGGAACGCTTGAAGTATTTTTCCCTTGTTTTATTTTATTTAAAATTTCAAAACCGTCTATTCCCGGAAGTAGGAGATCCAGCAAAATCAAATCAACTTTATTTTCACCTCCAATTATTTTCATCGCTTCGTCGCCGTTTGAGGCAGTCAAAATGTCAAAACCTTCTTTCTTAAGTTTTGTTGCCTCGAGTCCTTGAAGGAAAATATCATCCTCTATGATAAATACTGTTTTCATATGTATCAATTATACTACTACCAAAAACGAGCGCAAGCCCGAATTGTTTTTTTGCGGAGGCGGTGAGATTCGGACTCACGGTTCCGATTAAGGAACGGCGGTTTAGTAAACCGCTGATTTAAACCACTCATCCACGCCTCCATGCTTCTTGTCCACACTCCAGAAAACACAAAATCAATATAGCACAAAAGTTGGAAAACATAAAAAATATGTTAAAGTAATTAAGGAAGAAAGGGAGCCGTGTATGAGCGGTCGAAGTAACATCTTTGCTAAAGATGCAGGGGCTTTAAAACCCCTCGAGGGTTCGAATCCCTCCGGCTCCGCAAATAAAATATAGTGATATAATAAAGTCATGAAAACAGTTGGAATTATTGGTGGACTTGGACCAGAAACAACCTCTGAATTTTATTTAGATATTATTTTTTCGTGCCAGAAAAAAGAGAAGACAACAAGACCCCCAATTATTATCTCTAATGTTCCATTGCCATATCAAATAGAAGAAGATGCTATTTCAAAAAATGTTGGAATTGAAAGATGTTTACCTTTTCTCGCACAAGAAGCAAAACGATTAGAGAAAGCCGGCGCAGAATTTATTGTAATGCCATGTAATTCTTTGCATGTTTTTATAGAAGATATAAGAAAATCAGTTTCTGTTCCAGTGTTAAGTATCGTTGAGGAAACAGTAAAATTTCTTAAAAAAAATAATTTACATAAAGTTGGAATAGTTTCAACTTCAGCTACTATTAAAAATAAATTATATGAGAATGCTTTTAAGCAAAATGGTATCGGATATGAAACTCCAAATGATTTTCAGCAAGCTAAGATGGGTAAATTTATTCTTAATCTCGTTACTGGACAACAAAACAACAAAGACAGAGAAGAACTTATCGCCATAATTAATGATTTTGAGAATAAAAATATTGATTGCGTGGTACTCGCTTGTACTGATCTGCAGTTATTAATTCCTAAACACCCATCTTTAAAGATATTCGATACAATGAAAATACTCGCGGATGCGACGGTGGAAAAGATAATTAGCCGTTAAATTTCTAAATATCCTTATTTATCAACAAAGAGGTTTCAACAGCGCACCAAACCATCCGCAAAAATCCTTAAGGATATTTTATTGCTTTTGAATTGCGCCGACCATTGGAATAAAATATACACCAACGTCTTTTCTAGAATGAACGCGTCCATCTTTATCTTTAGTATAGATATACAACACTTGTCCTCTTTTAAAGGGCTGACCCACCGGGATAATCATCGTCCCATTCGGTTTTAATTGTTCGATCAAGGCTGGAGGCACGTAGCGCGCAGCAGCGGTAACGATAATAATATCAAAACCGCCTTTTACTTCCGGCCAACCGTAAAAACCGTCCCCGACCCGCGTTTCGATATTGTCATAACCGAGGGGCTGATAAATTTTACTAACTGCTTCGCCTAATGGTTTGATGATTTCAATTGAATACATTTTTTTTACGATCCGAGAAAGGAGCGCGCTTTGATAACCGCTACCAGTGCCTATTTCAAGCGCCACATCACTCGCCTTGGGTTTTAGAAGTTGGGTCATATAGGTCTGTCCTAAATAATCCGAAAGCGCCGAACCCCAACCGATCGCCCAAGGTTTCACTTTTTCGACTTTGTTTTCATAAGCGACATCGGCAAAGGAATGATCGGTCTGATATTGATATTGAAAATACTCGCGTGGAACTTCATTGAATGCGCGCAAAACTTCCGGGTCAGCGCTACCTGATTGCTCTGTTAGGTAATCCGCCACAATTTGATTGGCGGTTATTTTTCGTTTTTGAATTTCTAGAAAGGTACTCGCGTCAATGCCTGGTTTTCTGCCACTTTCAGTCATTAGAGTTTGATATGTCTCAAAATTCCAACTGGAGAGTGAGGCATCGATACCGGATGGGTTTGCGCTGGCCGGTATTTGAGGATTTTCCTTCGCTGGAATTATTGTCGGCGCAGGTTGATTGATATTTTGTTGTTGGTAAGTCACTTCGGGTTTTGATTTACTAAAGACCCAAAATAAAACCACTAACAAAATACAGATTCCTAAAAAGATGATTAATTTTTTGTGTTTCATGTTTTATTTTTTCTAATTTTTTTCCGACAAATTCGGATAAGTAATAAATACTATTATATAGAAAATTGCCGATAGCACAAGGACAATTTTATATCCTAGAGATAATATTATAATATTTGCCAACGGAGTCGCAATAACGGAAAATGATCCATTGATGCTCCAAGCCCACGGGAGCAGATGTTCACGTTCCCCGCGGAAAATAGAAAGGCCCAAAGAAAATGGAAATCCGAGAGCAATTGACAGTGGGGCAGTAATAAGGATTAAAACCAAATATTTCAAAAAGAGTGGTATCGCAATTAGCGCGAGCAATAACGGGTCCAAGAAAAAGAATATTGCTATTACCCATAACAATATCACTCCGCAAGCGATCAGTAGACCTCGGCGGGGTTCCTCTAGATATTTTTCTGAGAGGAAACTTCCTAATCCTGAAAAAATAAGCATACTCGCAATAACGACAGCAAAACCATACATGCCGTCATTCAGGAAAAAAGAAGCTTTGCCAATGAGATAAATTTCCAAGAAAAAGAAACCCAAGCCTAAACCAGAAAAATACAAGATGGGTTTCATTAAATCTTTAGCCTTGGGCAAATATTTACGCCAACGGATCAGAGGCAACAATAAAATTATTATAGCGATAATTATTGATTGCAAAAGAACCGCGATATTTACCAATGATCCCATTTCTTTTTCCGGAACCAGTTCGATGCTTTTCAAGATGTTTTTTAATTGAGAAAAGCGCAAAGTTGAATAAAAATCAGGTTGATTAATTGTTAATGATTTAATCTTGAAAAAGTTATTCTGGATGAATTTGTCATGGTTAGTGGAAAATAATTTTAAAATGTCATCTCTTAACGCATCCGATGTTCCATTCCCATCGGAGATAATTTTTTTAGATTCAAATGAAACGGCAGGCAAGTCATTCCAAACGTTATTATCTCCTTTAATCCCGTTAAAATATGATATATCAAATGAACGCTGGTCCGTAAAGCCACGCAATTTTTGAATGTCTTTGGCGGTAAAAGGAGAGAGTGAAACAAGAATACGATCATTCCAGCTTGAGCGATACACCAGGATATGATCTTGGGGAGAATTAATCCCCATCTTCAAAAATGTCTGATAAATAGTTTCTAATATTTTTAATGAATAGGAGGTCGATTCGCGGATTGAATCAGGGATAGAGATTACCCCGTCACTTTTAAGCATCTCTAGATAACTCTGTAATGCTTCCGAAGTAAAGGCATATTTATTGGAATCGGACTGGTCCAAAAAATTAGAAGCAATGTCTATGATATCAAATTGTTTTTTCCCCTTAACTGCTAATGCCATTGGCGTTTCTGCCATTAGTTTTACTGTAGGATTAGCCAGGATTTTGGTTGTCGAATTGTTGCTGTGAACTAGGGAATACAATATTGAATCTGGTTCAAGGGCAGTGATAGAATTTACTCCTAATTGGTTTGCTTCCAGCAGGCGAAAACCACCTTCGGTGCCAACCAACAACACGGATGCCTGGGGTTTCAGATAATATGGAAAGACATCCAAAGTTGCCGGGAGATAAGTGCTTTCCCAAACTTCCTTTTTGGGAATCGAGGCAATTCTATTACCGTCCTTATACAGGCCATCGGAAAGTGGTAGTTCGGTTGCCTTAAGCAATGAAGCATTATTTGAAAAATCTACATCCAGATGTTCAGTAAAATTGTCTAGTATTAGAAAGTATCCTTGCGGAGAGAAAATCTCTTTTATTATTTTATTGCCTTCCACGTGCATTGATGGATAGATGGATTTATATTCATTGAAATCAGCTTGATTAAATTTCAAAATAGACATTTCACATAGGATTGTTAGTAAAATGAAGGCTATTAAAAATATCCCGCGCTTGATTTGCGCTGGTGGTGGTTGGAAACAAGTGGCAATTAAAAGTAAGGGCAATAAGAGGTTAAGTAACAAAAATGGGTGCACCCAAAACATCATTATCAAGATGAAGGAAGTACCTATTCCAGCTCCAATAAGATCAGCCGCATAGACGCGAGAGATTAATTTTAAGCCCGATAAAAAATATAAGCCGATATACAATCCCGCTAAAAAGAAAAAAGGAAATAATGCTGCATAATATTTCCAAACATTGAAAAGCTGACTAAGCCAAGTATTAGGATCTTGAAACTCGAGAGGGTTGAAGGGGATGATTGTTATCAAAAGATATCCGACAGTGGCTGTAATTAATAACAATAAGGGAATTAAGGAAAGGATTTGTCTGGCATGACGTTTAAAAAAATCTTTAAAGATACTTAAGACTATTCCGCTCACCGCGAAGCCGACCATCGTAATTGAAATAACCCAATAACTGTATTCTGACCAGCTTACAATGCTGAAATAGCGGGTCAACGCAACTTCAAAACCCACCGCCACAGCCGAAACAAAAAAAATTGGAATTAAGGATATTTTTTTCATTCAGACAAGTATATCAAAGAAAGATTGAGAAAAAAAGATTCAGCCTTACTTTCCTTGAAAGGTGCTATACTTACGGCATGAATAATATGACCAAGAAAAATAAAATTTTAATCATTCTGGGGCTTTTTGTTTTGGCTCTGATCGCTCTTTATTATGTAGAAAAGGTAAATCCTGTCCCGGTAGTCAAAGCACCAGTGCCGGAAGCTTCCAAGACGGTCGCTTATTATTGCCAAGAGGGGATTTTAAAAGTAGTCTTTGGAGATAAAAGTGCCAATGTTATTTTTCCCGATGGACAAACTTTAAATTTACCCCAAAGTATTTCAGCTGACGGTGGACGCTACGAATCTGGGACAACTGTTTTCTGGAGTAAAGGGGACAATGCTTTTGTCACTGAAAACAATAAAACAACTTTCACTAATTGCGTAACGGGTTTTATTACGGATGCGGGAGCGGGAATGCAGACTTACACTGACGCGTCCAAACTTTTCAGTTTCACTTATCCGAGCCAGTTTAATCTCTCGGGCGGTGATGGGAGCTATACGCAAGATTGGCAGGGGAATACCACTACTCTTGGGATGCTTTTGGCTTTTGTAAATATTCCAAAATCATTTCTGCCCAATACCAATTTTGGTGATTCAAGGTTTACCGTAGGCACGAGCACGGATCCTCTTGCAGTGAAAAATTGTTTAATTGCAGAAAATGGAAGTACAGTAAAAAATAAAGAAGTAATGATTGGTGGTATCGCATTTACAGAAATCACATTAAGTGATGCCGGAGCTGGAAATTTTTATGATATTACAAGTTACCGAATTATTTACAACAATCAATGTTATGCGGTTGAATACACCATCCATTCTATGAATATTGGGAATTATTCGCCTGACCAAGGAATCAAAGCATTTGACCAAGCAAAAATAAAATCAATCCTTGAAGGCATTGCGCAGAGTTTTAAATTTCTCTAAATTTCTTTCAGAAAATCGTGGATTTCGTTTTTGGCGTCTTTCTTTTTCACCACGATCCTTTCGAGTAGACACAACATTGGAAGTTTTTTGTATTTTTTACCTATGATTGAAATGAGGGGAGAGAGCGATACGAGTCCCTCACTTTTTTGGGAAGTGCTGCCCTTGGTCGAAATATCGGTGCCCACTTTTCTGTTTTGGGAATGTTTACTCGAGACGGTGGCGACAAAATCTCCTAACCCGGCAGTGCCCAGAATTATTTCTTTATCCAAATGGAGCATCTCCATAATTTCCTTCATTTCCATAATTCCTTTGGCCGAAAAATATCCTTTGGTATTGTTGTCCTCAAGCGAGCTATCGATAATACTTACCGCCAGAGTATAAATATTTTTCAAAACCCCGGACATCGCGACAGATGGAACTTCTTTGGAATATTCCAGTTTTAATTTTGTACCGTTGAAAAGTTCTTTTATTTTTTCAAAAACACTTTTATCTTTTGATGCGAGTATCCCAAAACTCATTTTATCTTTTAATATTTCTTTGGCAAACATTGGTCCCGAAAGTAGTGCATATCTGGCTTTCCCGACATTTTTTTCTATCAACTTGTCGACACTTTTTCTTGAAGCTACATCTATCCCTTTAGATAAAGAAATCAAAATAGTTTTTGGATCTAGCTTATTTGAAATTTCTATTAAAGTTTCTTTTAAACACCAAGATGGAACGCATAAAAATATAAAATCAGCATTCGAAACGCAATCTTTCAATGTCTTACCGCTGGCATTTTTTGATGCATCTTTATCATAAATTTCTATTAAACATTTCTGAGCTCGATTTTTCGAAGACTCATTCAGTAAATATAAAAGGGCACTTCCTATTTGTCCATTTCCAATGATTGTGATTTTCATATCAACTAATTATAGCTTTTTAATTTTGAAAGTTCAAAGAATTTTTGATTTATGTTATAGTACTAAACATGAATCCGGAAGAAAAAATTAAACAGAGTATCTGGCGAATAATTTACAAATTTTTTCATATCGCCCAAAAAGATTTACTTTCTTCGGGGTTGATAAAGCATACCGACGGAAAGCAAAAATACCATATCGGCTGGCTAGCGCCCGGAAAAACCTTGGAAGGCTTGAAAAGACATTTACACGAAAAATGGGGTTTTGGCAATCACTTTATTGCTTGGACGGACGAAGGTCAGGTTTTAAGTTGGAGAAAATTGGTGGATTTTAATGATCAATATCATTTACGAGTTTTTGAAGATGGAGAAATCCGCGGACACTTTGAACTTACCCCTGAAGGACATCCGATCGATCACTTTACGGAAAAAGGGGAGGTGGAAAAGAAAGAAGACTTCTTAAAATTTTTGGGAGATTTTATTGTGCAAGAAAAATATATTTCTCATTTAAAAATGGATCCGGATGCTTATAACCCCGATTCGGAAATTACATTTTAGTTTCTGGCATTACGAGGTCCCAGAGTTTGCCGGCGACGTTGTTGGGCTTTCCGAAAAGGACATAGTGATGAAGGTCGATAAAGGGTAGGGAATTGCACTCGATTACTCCACAATGCTGTTCTTCACGCCACGATTTTGTTATATCTTCAATAATAAAATCCACCCCCACCAGCGGGTCTTTCAAATATGCGCCGACGTGTTCGAGCATGGCGACGTTGTCTGGGTGGGTGATATCTGTGACTTCAGTCGTGGTGCCTCCGCAACCACGAGAAGTCTTTTGAGAAAAAGTCACAACTCTGCCTTTTTTGGGAATATCTTCTAATTTAATTTTTTGTCGAGCAAGTTCTACTAGAGCTTCTTTATCGATTGGTATTTTATGAAAAATCGGGCCTCCTCGTTCTGGGCGCTCATTTTCTTTATCCAGGAGTTCTTGGACAGTATGTGTGCCATCGCCGGTTATTTCTGGCTGATCGCGTCTGACTACTCCCGCCAATTTTCCACCGATTAAGGTTCCTCGGAAGAGGTAGCCACGGAGCTCTTCTTCAATAACCACTAAAGGAGAAAGTTTGAGCGCTTTATAAAATCCAATTTTTAAATCTTCAGGCGTATTTAAATGAATCATTGTGTGTCTCGAACGCGAACCCAAATTCGGTTTAGTGATTACCGGTTTCTCAATTTTATTAAATATTTTTAAAGCGTCCCGATAAGTCCAAGCAGTGCCACCGCGCGCGACCGGTATCCTTTCTTTCATAAATTTCTCTTTCATAATGCCCTTATTATCCATCCAGCCGAGAGATTCAGCTTCTTCTTTTCCTGGACGGGGCAAGCCGTCAAAAGTTATTTTTTCCCCCTTGTATTCGGCGATAAAGATATCTCGAATCGGTCCCAGATGAAATTCGTACATTTTAATGCCACGCCTTTCTGCTTCAATCCAAAAACACTTTGAACGCCAGCTGTCTTTTTCGTCAGGTTTATAAGTATAGTGTCCGAGTCGTAGAAATACCATCAAACGATAAAAAGGAAAGGAAATCCGATTAGAAATTGCCTCGGCAGTGTTTTTGAAAAATAATTCAGCCAGATTGAAAAATGGATCGCTCACCATTTCCAAAACAACCGACAGATAAGCGATAAAATGTATTTCCTGCGCCGGCTCGCAATCTTTGCAATGTTTCATAGTTTTATTATAACAGAAAAATTAAATTTTAATTTAATGCGCCACGGTGAAAGCGATTACTTTTCTGGCTCCGGCTGATTTAAGAGTTTTTTTGGCTTCCGCCAAAGTCGCGCCGGTAGTGGTGACATCATCTATCAAAATTATATTTTTGTCTTTGATAGTTTGCGGATTTTTTACGAGAAAAGAACCAATAATATTTTTCAATCTTTTACTCCGATCTTCGATTCGTGCTTGGTGTTCGGTGTCTTTGGGTTTAATTAGAATATTTTTTTCCAATTTGAAATTCTCATTTTTGTCTAATTCCATCAAAGCCTTGCAAAGGAGGGTCGCTTGATTGAACCCTCTTTCTCGATAACGTTTGGGCGCGAGCGGGATCGGAATCAAAACTGGTTCTCGAAAATTTTCCATCATTGATAGATCAGCCAATTCTTCCAAGATTCTCGCGTACATTACTTCGGCAAAAATATCCGCTAACTTGCGTTTCCCTTTATATTTTAGAAGCCAGATAGCTTTTTTGAGAGGAGGATGACGATAATCAAATAAAGGAAAAATCCAAAGAGCGCTTTCTCTTTCTGCTTCCGGCGAGGAGGCAAGACACTTAATACACAAAAGAGAGCCCTTTTCTTTACAGGAAATGCAATTCACAGGGAAAACGATGTTTAAGATAGTGTCTAAAAAGTCTTTCATATGCTATAATATTAACACAAATGGATAATCCTTTTAAAAATCTTTTTTCAGGTATTAGCTTTTTTAATAACCACGCGAGCAACGGTGTCTTGGGTATAGACATTGGCTCTTCTTCGATTAAAATAGTTGAAATCAAAAAAAAGGAAGGCAAGGCAATGCTCTCGACTTATGGAATGATCGGACTCGGCCCTTATGCCGAACTTGATATTGGCAAGGTGACCAATCTTCCGGTTGAAAAAACCATCGAAGCTCTGAATGAAACATTGAAACAATCTGGTGCGACCACTAGCGCTGGAGCGTTGGCTATCCCCGTCCAATCAAGTTTGATTTTTACTATCGAATTGCCACCGAATGTAAAAGAAAGTGAAATGCCTTCAATCATCACCACTGAAGCGAGAAAATATATTCCAGTGCCCATCAATGAGGTTTCTCTTGATTGGTCACTGTTACCGAAGAAAGAAACTTCTTTTTTAGAAGCAAACAGTGAAGGAACTTCTCCTAAAGAGGCAGAAAAGACCGAAGTATTGGTAGTGGCAATTCAAAATGATGCTATTTCCAAATATCGATCAATTGTCGATGAATGCAAATTGGATGTTCCATTTTTTGAAATTGAAATTTTTTCGTCCATTCGTTCAAATTTTGAACATGAGTTATCCTTGGTGCTTTTAATGGATTTTGGGGCTTCACGTACCAAATTATCGATTGTTGAATTTGGCACTGTGAAGTCTTTTCACATTGTCGGTCGTGGGGCGGCGGATATTACCGATTCCATTTCAAAATCATTTGGTATTTCATTTGGAGATGCGGAAAAAATGAAAAAAGAATACGGCTTATACGGCAATCCAAATGAAAAAAGTTTAGCGGACATCATAAAAATTCACACGGACTATATCTTTTCCGAAACAAATAATGTATTATTAGGGTTTGAGAAGAAATATAATCGGACTATCAGCAAAGTAATCCTGACTGGCGGCGGATGCCTTCTAAAAGGTTTGAAAGAAGTGGCCGAAAACAATTTTAAAGCCGAAGTAGAAGTAGGACATCCTTTCTCGAAAGTTGGGGCGCCGGCATTCTTGGATAAAGTGTTAGAAGCGACTGGTCCTGAGTTTTCGGTTGCCCTGGGGCTTGCTTTGAGAAAATTACAATGAGATAATACAATAAAGGAAATGGAACAAAATTTTCAAACATCATTTATACCCAAAAAGCCGATGGTTGAACAAACAACCCCGGGCAAACGCTCGGTTGGTCTGTTTTTGATTATTGCTATTATTGTATTTTTCTCAATGGTTTTAGGTGCGGCGGGAGCCTATTTTTATAAAGGAGTTTTGACAGGGAATGTGACTAAAATGGAAAAGGATCTCAATTTAGCGAAGAATAGCTTTGAACCTACGGAGATCAGCAAACTACAAATTTTAGATAAAAGACTAAACTCCTCAAATGAAATTTTGTCGAGTCATATTGCCATTTCGCCGATTTTTGAAGCGCTAGAGGCTCTTACCTTGAAAACCATTCGTTATACCAAATTTAGCTATGATTTATCGGACAATGGCATATTGGTAAAAATGAGCGGGCAGGCAGTGGGATATCGCTCTATCGCGCTTCAGGCTGATTTATTCTCTAAGAATAAAAATTTAATTGACCCAAATTTTTCCAATCTTACCCTAGATAATCAAGGGAATGTACTTTTTGATTTGGAGTTTTCGGTTGATAAAAATTTTGTAAATTACAAAGAGGCGTTAAAAACCAGAAGCGATAATGCTTCTTAATTATTATGTTTAGATATATTACACCCATAATTTTAATAGGAGTCGGAGTTACTTTATTTATGATGTTTACCAATCCGATCTTGGGGGATATTTCGAATATCAAAAATCAAATCGCTTCCTATAATCAAGCATTGGGAAATGCCAATACTCTTCAAGCGGAGCGCGACAAACTAACGCAAAAATATAATGCCATTGATCCGAATAATTTAACTAAATTACAAACACTTTTGCCGGGCAGTGTGAACAATATCCGTCTCATTTTAGAAATTGAAAAATTAGCTTCACCTTACGGAATGGTGTTGGAAAATGTCAAATACGATTCTTCCGATACAGAAGCCGCTGTTGGTGCCGGGACAGTAGCTAGCCCTGGGGCAACAAATCAAAAGACGGCTCTAAACAATCAAGAATATGGAACCTGGAATCTTGAATTTTCGACCGAAGGAACTTATTCCAATTTTATTTCTTTGGTAAAAGACCTAGAAAGTAACCTCCGATTAGTAGACATCTCTTCGGTTAATTTTTCATCCGATGTTACAACAGTAGTCCTTGGAAAATCCAAACCATCCGATTCGTATAAATATGATTTTAAAATTAAAACCTATTGGCTGAAAAATTAATATGAATTCAAAAATAAAAAACATAATAATCTTGGTTGTGGTAGCGATAGTTTTGATCTTAATTTATATTTTTTTCATTAAAAAAGGTCCGGTAGCGGCGTCACTCACTTCTTCAACTGGAGCATCTCTTACCCCAGATGCTACTTCCGGAAACGGAACACCAAATACCAACGATGAATTTGTCTCAATCCTTTTGAGTGTCAAAAATCTTAAATTGGATGACTCTATTTTTAAAGATCCGGCCTTTCTTTCTTTGCAAGATTCAAGTATCACTCTTATTCAAGATGGCACTGAAGGCAGACCCAATCCTTTTGCTCCGATTGGAACTGAAATTACGCCATCTATTACAATTCCACCCACAACTCCACCCACAACTCCACCCACAATTCCACCCACAATTCCACCCGTAACACATTAAATTAATTATGAGTTTTTTAGAAGAATTAGTAAAAAGAGGAACGATTAACGAAAGTCAAATAGGGGATATCAAAAATCGTGCCAAAGAACGTCACGAAGACGACGTCGACGGGGCTCTTTTTGATATGGGGATAACCGAAGAAGAAATTCTTGATGCCAAAGGAGAGTATTTTAATATGCCCACTAAAAAAGTTGACGCCAAAGGGATATCTTTTGATGTCCTCCGATATATTCCGGAAGATTCCGCCAGGCATTATAAATTTGTCCCTTTCAATTTAAGCGAGGGAGTACTCGAAGTAGGAGTAATCGACCCCGAGAATATCAAGGCGATGGATGCGCTCCAGTTTATTTCTGTGAAATTAGGCATTCCTTTTAAAATTTTCCTTATTTCCAAAAAAGATTATGAAAATGTGCTTGAAGGATATAAAGGGCTAGGAATTCAAGTGGAGGAAGCACTGGATGATTTTAATAATGATGAAGAGATAGAATCAAAAGAGGTGTTGGATGCCGTAAATAAAAATGTAAAAAAGGGAGAAGAAGAAAAAATTGTGGAAGAAGCTCCGGTCATAAAAATTGTCGCCGTGATTCTCCGGAATGCGATTGAAGGGAATGCTTCGGATATTCATATCGAACATACCGGAGAAAAAATAAAAGTCCGCTATCGGGTGGATGGATCTCTTTATACCACCATTGTTTTGCCGTTAAATGTTTACAATGGAGTGGTGGCTCGCATCAAGATTCTGGCTAAATTACGTTTGGATGAAAAACGTAAACCGCAAGACGGATCTTTTAGCGCAACCATTGACGGAAGAAAAATAGATTTTCGAGTATCCACTATGCCGGCCTACTATGGGGAAAAAGTTGTAATGCGAGTGCTTGATTCGGAGAAAGGCGTTAAACCGCTTGAAGAGTTGGGGCTTTCTAAAAGAAATCTGGAATTAGTCAGAGAAGCAATTAAAAAACCATATGGGCTTATTTTAATCACCGGTCCGACCGGCTCCGGAAAATCCACTAGTTTGTATTCAATTATGAATGAACTGGATAAAGAAAAAAGTAATATTGTTTCCCTGGAGGATCCGGTAGAATACCATATGCCGGACATTAACCAATCTCAAATGAAACCGGAAATAGGATACACCTTTGCTTCGGGGTTGCGTTCCATTCTGCGTCAGGACCCGGATATCATCATGGTTGGAGAAATTC
Organism: uncultured bacterium; assembly: GCA_903895055.1. Classification (GTDB taxonomy): domain Bacteria; phylum Patescibacteriota; class Minisyncoccia; order Phycocordibacterales; family UBA9973; genus UBA9973. Next base: position 15,127 of record CAITSL010000041.1, on the reverse strand, counting down.
GGGATAAAGAGACTGCCCAATTGGCAATTCAAGCCGCTCTGACTGGGCATTTGGTTCTTTCAACTCTGCATACCAACGATGCGATCGGCGCTATTCCAAGACTGATCGATATGGGCGTCGACCCGTACTTGATTTCCCCGACCTTGATTCTTTCGGTGGCGCAACGATTAGCCAAGCTTACTTGGCCAGCTTCCAGAAAACTGGTGCCAATGGACCCGAGTATCAAATTGCAAATCGAAAATGAATTAAAAGATTTACCGGAAGAATATAAAAAAGAAATTGAAATAAAACCGGAAATGTATGACACTGTTCCGGTGTCGGAATGTCCGACCGGTACTCGTGGGCGTATTGCTATCTTTGAAATGTTTAAAATAGATAAAAAAATGCAAGAGATAATTCTGAAAAATCCTACTCGGTCTGCGCTTTTCACAGAAGCTCGGAAAAATGGTATGCTTACGATGGAAGAAGATGCCATGTTGAAAGCGATCAATGGCGTTATCCCTTACCGAGAAGTATATAATTTTACAACCGAAGCGGATTAGTGGTATAATCATTTTATGGCAGAAAAAAAGAAAATTTTAATAGTGGACGACGATGGTTTTCTTTTGGATATGTATGCTTTTAAGTTTAGCCAAAATAATTTTGAAGTGTACACTGCGCTCGGCGGGGCAGAGGCCATCAAAAAGTTAAAAGAAGGATTGAATCCCAGCATTATTTTGATGGATATCATTATGCCGGGCATGGATGGTTTCGAGATGTTCGAAAGAATCAATACCGAAAAGTTGTCTCCTGATTCCGCTAAAATAATTCTTTCCAATAAAGGCCAACAAGAAGACATCGATCGAGGGACAGAGCTTGGAGCTTCAGGCTATATCATTAAAGTAAATTCCACTCCGGTGGAAGTGATTGAGAAGGTATTGAAAATATTATCGGACAAAATTTCAATTAAAAATAATTAAATGATTGATTCTAAAAAAGAAATTGAAGAGCTTATCTTAACTGTGATCCGTGAAGGCGGATCGGATTTGCATTTGGGTGGAGGCAGAGTCCCGGCTATTCGGGTTTCCGGCGAGTTAATATTTCTCTCCAAACACAATATTTTATCCAAAGAGGATATGATTGCCATCTTAATGGAAATCTTAGGTAAGAAACGTTTTGATGAATTTATGGAAACAGAAGAAATAGATTTTTCTTATGATTTTCGTGGGGAAGCGCGCCTGCGGGGCAATGCCTTTTTTCAGAAAGGTTTTATAAACGTTGCTTTTAGATTAATCCCAAAAGTTAAAACTTTGGAAGAGTTGCATTTACCGAAAATATTGGCGGATTTTTCCAGAAAGAAACAGGGTTTTTTCTTGGTAGTGGGTCCGGTAGGACAGGGCAAATCCTCGACCTTGTCCGCGATGGTCAACTTAATTAACAACGAACAAGCTCGCCATATCATCACCATTGAAGACCCGATTGAACATATTTATACGCCCAACAAATCAATCATCAATCAACGAGAAGTTGGCATTGATACGAAAGATTTTCACGTTGCTCTTAAATCCTCATTCCGCGAAGATGCGAATGTTATCTTGATTGGCGAAATGCGCAATCCGGAAACGATTTCCACGGCTGTTTCCGCGGCCGAGACCGGACACCTGGTGCTTTCAACTCTGCATACCAACAATGCTGCTCAAACCATAGACAGGATTATCGATTCTTTCCCCGGAGACCAGCAAGATCAAATCCGCATTCAACTCGCAGCCAGTCTATTGGGCATCTTTTCCCAAAGACTTATTCCTAGGATAACCGGCGGACTTATCCCGGCTTATGAACTTCTGATAAATAATAACGCAGTTTCAAATTTAATCCGTGATAAACGCACTCAGGAGATAGATGTAGTGATAGAAACAGGCATGGAATTGGGCATGATTGACTTGAATCACTCTCTACTTGAGCTCGTGCGGGCGGGGGAAATTTCAATCGAGTCCGCTTATCAATATTCACTCAATCCGAAAGGACTGGAAAGAATGATTTAATTTTACTTGTCCCGTACTAAATTTTTGATTACGGGGCATAAAGATAAAGATTATTAATTAAAATTTTAGTATCGGGATGTTATTTAAATACAAAGCGGTAGATGAAAAAGGAATAGGGAAAGAAGGAGAAATCGACGCGGCCAGCCGTGATATGGCGATCAGTGGATTGCAACATCGAGGATTGATTATTATCTCTATCATAGACGCGGAAGAGAAAAAATCTTTCTTGCAAATTTCTTTTTTTGAAAAAGTAAAAATGAAAGACGTGGTGATTCTTTCTCGTCAGTTATCGACCTTATTCGAGGCGCAAGTGCCGGCTCTCAAAATATTTACCATGCTTTCCTCCAATGTCGATAATAAACTTTTAGGCAAGAAGTTAAATCAAATCAGTGATGATCTGGAAGCAGGGCTTTCCATTTCCGGCGCCTTGGCCAAGCACCCCGATGTTTTTTCCAATTTTTATATCAATATGGTCAAGTCAGGAGAAGAGACGGGCAAACTCACCCAAACCTTTGCTTACTTGGCCGATTATCTGGACCGTCAATATTCTCTAACTTCCAAAACGAGAAATGCGCTTATTTATCCGATCTTCATTATTGTCACCTTTTTTGTGGTCATGGCCCTCATGTTCGTGATCGTGATTCCGAAGATTTCCGGTATCATTCTTCAAACCGGGCAAGAAGTACCTGTCTATACGAAGATCGTGATCGCTATTTCCGATTTCTCTATTCACTATGGATTTTTGGTTATCATTTTCTTGATCTTGTTAGGAATTTGGGCATGGAGATTGTCTGCGACCGAAAAAGGCAAGATTTATCTCGATAAATTACGTTTTTCCATCCCTGCAGTCGGGGATCTTTTTAAGAAATTATACCTTTCTCGGATAGCGGACAATTTGGATACCATGCTTACTTCCGGTATTCCCATCATCCGCTCTTTGGACATTACGGCTGAGGTGGTGGGCAGTCTGAGCTATAAAAATATTATCAAAAAAGTGGCTGATGATGTAAAAGCCGGCAGTTCTCTCTCGGGGGCGCTTGGAAAATATCCGGAACAAATGCCTGGGATTTTGGTGCAAATGGTGAAAGTGGGCGAGGAAACGGGTTCCTTGGGCCAAATATTGAAAACTCTGGGAGATTTTTATAAACGGGAAGTGGACAATGCTATTGATACCTTAGTCGGGATGATTGAACCGGTTATGATTGTGTTCTTGGGGCTGGGAGTGGGAATCTTGCTTGTTTCTATTTTGATGCCGATTTACAGCATGGTGGGAGGTATTAGTTAGAAAAATGGGGTTGTGGATAACTCTATTTGCTTTTATTTGGTTGTTTTGTGATATAATTAAAATATTAGAAATTTATAAATAAGTCGAAAATTATTAGCAAATTATAAAATTAATTATGAAGAATTTTAAAAAAGGTTTTACGTTAATTGAACTTTTGGTCGTTATCGCCATCATCGGCATTTTGGCGTCAGTCGTTTTGGCCAGCTTAAGTAGTGCAAGAACTAAAGCTCTAAAAGCCTCTGCTCTTTCTACTGCTGCGAGTCTTATGCCTGAATTTACTGTTTGTGCTGACGATGGAGGATATGGAGCACTCACAGCTCCTACTGCTGGTACTACTATTGTGTGCCAGAAGAGTAGTTCCGATGCAACTGCTTTTGCTGGTCACACCATAACATGGCCAGCACTTCCTACTGGTTTTTCTTGGGTTGCTCCCACAGGGTCTTTGACAGCGTCACCAATTACATATCAATATACTCTTTCAGGACCTAGCTCTGTAACTATCACATGCACTGTAGTTGATGCTAAATGTATTTAAGGAGTTGAATAAAAACCATCTTTCTTAAAATAAATTTGTACAAAAACCACTCTCTCAAGTGGTTTTTGTTTTTTTTAAATATGCTATAATGTTTCTATGAAAAATTTTAAAAAGGGTTTTACTCACCAAAGTTTTTTAAAGAAAATTTCCGGTGGGTTTACATCAATCGAACTTTTAGTAGTTGTTGCTATTATTTGTGTTTTAACAGCAGTAATTTTGGTGTCTTTGGATTTGCCCCGAAGAAAAGCTAATATTGCTGCGTTTAAGAGTGAGACGGGCAGTTATATAACTAAAGGGGGCGCGGATTGTGTTGGAGCGACTTCCGCCTTAACTGCTCCTGCGGATACCGCAATTACGTCCTGGGGTTCTTTTATTGATGACTGCGCTAATGGTGATGGTACTTTTTCAATTAAAGCAACCAATCTTAAAAGTGGTTGCACAGCTGTGGTGAGTGAATCTGGGGTTGTTTATACCGGTTGTTAAATTGTGGTATAATAAAAACATGCTTACGATTTTATCGATTATCTTTTTTATTTTTGGGCTTATCATTGGCAGTTTTTTGAATGTGGTGATTTTCCGATACAATACGCACCGCTCTTTCGGAGGCAGAAGCGGATGTCTGACTTGCCAGAAAAAACTTTCTTGGTATGAATTGGTGCCGGTGTTTAGTTTTCTTTTTTTGAAAGGAAGATGCAAAGGTTGTCAGACTCGCATTTCAATCCAATATCCGATCGTTGAATTTATCACGGGCGTTGTTTTTATGTTGCTTTTTTTGAAATTCCAAAATATTTTCTTCCTGGACACCTTTGGGTTCACAATCACATATGCCTATTATGCCCTTATTTTCTCTCTCCTCTTGGTGATAGCAGTATATGATTTGAAGCATAAAATAATTCCGGATACTCTAGCACTTGTCATTGGCATTTTGTCATTCTTGGGTTTATTTTTCTTTGTTAATTTTAATTTTTACCCCCATTTTCCATCTCTTTTAGAATTTTCCTCTGGGCTTTTGATTGCTCTTCCTTTTGCTCTCATGTGGTTTTTCTCCAAAGGGCGTTGGATGGGCCTCGGAGACGCGAAATTAGCGATAAGTTTCGGCTGGTTATTAGGCCTCTCTTCTGCGCTCTCAGGGCTAGTGCTCGCTTTTTGGTCGGGAGCGATCGTAGGGCTTTTGTTGATGGCTTTCTCAAGGAATCATGGAATGAAAAGCGAGATTCCCTTTGCTCCCTTTTTGGTTTTAGGAGTCATCTTAACCTTCCTTTTTGGCTGGCAATTTTTCCCATTGATTTTTTAGTCCGCCTAAATTTTACACAAAATTCAATTCTTTTATAATGTATATAATTATGATAAAAAAATAAATTAATTAACAATATGTCTTATCTTAAAAAATTTTGGCGGATAAAATTAAGTGCCGGGATGACCTACGTGGAGTTGATGGTAGCGATCGCTATTTTCTTTATTATGTCTGGCGTTGTACTTTCCAATTACCGAACTTTTGAAGATAGAGTCAATATTATAAATTTAGCCAATGATATTGGATTAAAAATTGTAGGAGCTCAAAAAGACGCATCCAGCGGTGCTTTGCCTCCATCAAAAGCTCCTTCAGTGAGCTGGAAACCAGCTTATGGAGTTCTTTTTGACCTGAATAATGATCTAAATAATAATAATAACAATACAAATTTTGTATATTTTACCGATTTAAGTGGCAATGGATATTGCGATACCTCTTGCAAAAACGCTACCAATAGTAGTAGTGGAATTGATTATTTGGATAGGATTAATATTACAGGTGGTAATACGGTATCAAACTTAGAAGTTTTTTATCAAATTGGAAGTTCGGTAGATTTTGCAGGACCCCTATCTCTTGTTTTTACCAGATCGAGTCCGGGAGTAATTTTTGGGACATATAACCCAAGCTACATTGGGAGTGCTCTTTCCGGTGTTGATTATGTTGTAATCACTCTTTCTTCTCCATCCGGAAGCACCTCGGAAATCAAGGTTTATTCATCAGGCAGAATTCAAATACATTAATCCACCAAAATTTTTCACACAATTAAGAGTATAATAATAAAAAGATATAATATAAAAAAATTTAGGCGGATAAATTATGAAAAAAAATAATAAAAAAAATACTGGCTTCACAATTATCGAAATGTTGATCGCTATTGCCATTTTTTTGATTGTGATTACGATGGGAGTGGGCGCCCTCCTAAATGCCAATTTAGTGCACCGAGAAACGCAAAATATGCGCTCCATTATGGATAATTTGAATTTTACGATGGAAGATATGTCCAGGAATATCAGAACGGGATATCAGTATACCTGTGCCAGCGGTAGTGATAATTTAGATCCTAACACTCATAAAAATTGTGCCTATGGATGGGGAATTGCTTTTAAGTCATCTCAGGGTGACCAATGGATTTATCACATCGACAGTAATGGAAAAATTTTGAAACAAACAGGATCAAATACCGTGCAACTAACTTCCGGCGATGAAGTGGATATTGATGTTGCCAACTCTGGATTTTCAGTTATTGGAGCTGAAGCAGACGATAATCAACAACCTCTCGTAACCATCAGGTTGAATGGTAAGATTACTTATCAGGGCAAGTCTACTCCTTTTTCGATTCAAACCTCGGTATCCCAGAGAGATATTTTAAATTAAATAATATAAATGATTAAATTTTTAAAACAAAACAAAAAAAACAAGTCGGGGTTCACTTTAGTTGAAACATTGGTGGCTGTTTTTATTTTTTCCATTTCCCTGACTGTTATGTTTGCTGTTTTAGCCAGTGGAATTTCAGATTTGAATTTTTCAAAAAAGAAAACAACCGCGCAATATTTAGCCCAAGAAGGGATCGAATATGTCAGAAATATTCGCGACACGCATGTATTTTTTGATGATCCGTCAACTCCACAAACCGGCTGGGGACATTTTCTAGCTGAATTTTCTGGGTGCAATGCAAATGCAAATGCAAATGGTTGTTTTCTCGCTCCGCCTAATTCTTCGGTTTCTGTTTGCCAAGCAGGAGGAATGGGATGCGCGCATTTGAAGTACACTTCAAGTACCGGAAGTTATAATTACGATTCGAATGGCACTGACTCTGGTTTTGTCAGAATAATTAAAGTAGAACGTGGCACGAATGCGAACGATGCGAAAGTTCTTTCGACTGTCTATTGGGTGTCGAATGGGACAAATCACAGTGCTTCTTTTTCGGAAGATTTATATAATTGGGCAGAATAATAATTATGGAAAAAACAAAAAGTACTAAAAATTTTATTTTTGGAGAAAATACGGAGAGCGGAGTGGCTTTGCTTTTTGCCATGTTGATTTCCGGGATTATCTTGGCTATCGCTCTTGGCATCATCAGTATTGCGGTGAAAGAGGTGAATTTTAACACTTCCGCCAAGAATACCAACGAAGCTTTTTTTGCCGCCGATACCGGCGTTGAATGCGCCTTATACAATGATAAATCCGGGTCTACGCCCTTTACCAGTCAAGGTGGGACGGTGGATTGTCTTTCCAGTGGCCCCAACATTACACCTTATCCCGGTTCACTTCCTTCTTCTTGGATTTTTGTTATTGCTGGATTGGGTAATTCCAGTCAAGCTTGCGCTCAAATTACCGTATCAAAAACTTTTGATAATTCAATCCCTACGCCGGTTTTACTTTCTACCGACATTGTTTCCAAAGGATACAATCTCGGATTTGACGACGGAAATGCAAAATGCGCTTCTTCTTCCAATGTCAATCGCGTAGAACGCGTACTGGAGGTGAAATATTAAATTATTTGGCATGGATAAAATAGAGGCTAAAAAAAGAATAAATAAATTGCGAATTGAAATCGCGCGACTTCGTAGCGCTTATCATATAGAAAACGTGGCTGGCGTTACGGATGATGTCTATGATTCTCTCAACAGGGAACTCAAATCTCTTTTGGAAAAATATCCCGAATTCGTTGATCTCAATTCCAGGGAAAATAGAGTAGCGGGTAGGCCACTCGATAAATTTAAAAAAGTGCGTCACGAAGTGTCGATGTTTTCGATCGGCAATGTGTTTTCCGAGGCAGAACTTTTTGCTTGGGAAAAACGAAATTTAAAATTGCTCTCTTCAAACCCAGAGCTAGAATATTTTTGTGAATTAAAATTAGATGGACTGGCCATCTCGCTGATTTATGAAAATGGCAAATTTGTGCGGGGAGTCACCAGGGGAGACGGAGAAGTGGGTGAAGACATAACCGAGAATTTAAAGATGATTGGGAGTATTCCGCTTGTGTTGAAATCTCCATTTCCAGAAAAAATTGAAGTTCGAGGCGAAGCAATCATGAAAAAACCGGTGCTCAAAAAATTAAATAAACAGAATGAAATTGAAGGAAAACCGATTTTTGCGAATTCTCGGAACGCCGCCGCCGGTTCACTTCGCCAACTTGATTCCAAAATCGTAAAAGAACGTCACTTGGATTTTTTTGCTTATGAAATTGCACAACTCAAAGAGGCTAAACCTCTTGAAAGAGGTTTAGCCTCTTATTTGGAAAAGCATTCTCAAAAACATGAATTACTCGCCAATCTCGGTTTTATGGTTGAGGAACATTCCAAGAGAATAGTTCACCTAAAAGAAGCGCCGAATTTTATCGAAACAGTTTCCCAAATCAGAGACAGTTTGTCTTTTGGCATAGATGGAGTGGTTCTGAACATTGATGATACGAATATTTTTGAAAATTTAGGAGTGGTAGGCAAAGATCCACGGGGGGTAATTGCTTATAAATATCCAGCGGAACGGGCGACCACGATCATAAAAGATATCAGAATAAATGTTGGGCGTACGGGAGTCTTAACCCCGCTCGCGATATTTTTTCCGACTTCCGTGGCAGGCTCTTTGATCTCCAAAGCGACCCTGCACAATTTTGACCAGATAGAACGGCTTGGGGTAAAAATTGGGGACACGGTGGTAATCGAAAAAGCGGGAGATGTGATTCCGAAGGTGATTGAGGTTTTGGATAAAATGCGCACGGGCAAAGAGAAAAAATTCAAAATTCCGGACAAATGCCCGGCTTGCGGAGGAAGAGTAGAAAAAAGGGAAGCCGGGGGCGCGGGAAGCTCCCGCTCGAAAGGTCCTCGGTTCTCCGGGGCCCCACACCCCGGCCAGACCGTTTCTCTCGGGACTTCCCACGCCCCCGAGTTTTCCGTAGCCTACTATTGCACCAACCCGAAATGCCCTGCCAAGAACGAAAGATTTTTGGAACATTTTGTTTCGGTTTTTGAAATTTACGAACTGGGGCCGAAAATTTTACGTCGGTTCAAAGATGAAGCCCTGATCACCGACGCGGCGGATATTTTTACTTTGGAAAAAGAAGATATCGCTCCGCTTGAGCGCTTTGGCGAAAAGTCGGCGCTAAATATTATCAAAGAAATAGAAATGAAAAAAAAGATTCCACTTTCAAGATTTTTATGGGCGCTTGGAATACTGCACGTAGGGGAGGAGACAGCGCGAGATTTGGCGAATAATTTTGGCACCTTGGAGAAATTGATGATTTCAGCAAGGACTACCCTTGCTGAAATAAGTAGTATCGAAAATATTGGGCCGGCGGTTTCCAAAAGTTTGCATGAATATTTTGCCGATAAAAAAAATCTTGAATTTATCCAAAAACTGAGAGAAAACGGTGTGAAAATAGAAAAAGTGGAAAATAAAAAAGAAGGGAAATTTACGGGTTTAGTCTTTGTTCTAACCGGTACGCTTGCCACTATGTCGCGGGAATTGGTAAAAGAGAAAATAATCAATCTCGGTGGCAAAGTTTCTGGCTCGGTTTCAAAAAATACTTCTTATGTCGTGGCCGGCACCGAGGCTGGGTCCAAATTGACTGACGCGCAGAAATTGGGAGTGAAAATTTTAGACGAGAAAGAATTTTTAAAAATGTTTGCCAAATAGATTACGAATTAAAGTCACGATATTTCTTATGAATAAAACAAAAAAAATAATTTTACCCAAAGACAACGGGTCACATGATTTTGTTATTGAATGGTGGTATTTCAACGGTTTTTTACACGATGCGCAAGGCCGGAAATATAGTTTCATGGATTGTTTTTTCAAAGTTGATCTCGAAAAAGTAAACATTCCGCATCTTTTGCCGAGTCGGGTGGAAGAGCGTTTGAAGAACGGAAAATTTATCCACTTTGCTCATTCGGTCATTTCCGATATTTCCCGCAAAAAAATTTACAAGGAAATCCAAAATTTTTCACTCATCTCGAAAGATACTTTCAAAAAAGATCTTTTATTTATTAATTACAAAAATTTTAATATTTTAGGCGAGAATTTAGATTCTGGAATTATTGAAACGAGCCCAAATAATTTTAATATCAAAACGAAACACTTGGATCTTTACCTTGAATCAAGAAAAAGCCCATTACTCGAAGGTGGTCATGGGTATGTCGGTACACCGAAAGACGGGAGCTACTATTATTCTTTGACCGATCTCTCGGTGAAAGGAAAAATAAATATTGAAGGGAAAGAAGTTGCCGTAAAGGGTAAGGCTTGGATGGATCACCAATGGGCGAATACGACTTACAAGAAAGACAAGTGGACTTGGTTTTCTTTTAATTTAGAAAATGGAACTGAAATAATGTGCGTGGAATATGACACTGGTACTGGGGTGGATATTTTGATAAATACCATCGACAGAAAGGGGTGTCAAAAGCAATACAAAAAAGCGAAACTTGTACCTGCAGGGAAATTTTGGAAAAGTAAAAAGACCAAAGCAAAATATCCGCTTGCTTGGGAAATTCTAATCCCGGAAGCGAAGATGGAAATAAAAACTTCTTCCTTTATAAAAGACCAAGAGATGATTTTTGGACAGATAAATTATTGGGAAGGTCCGATAAAAGTTGTGGTAAAAATAAATAAGAAAAAAATAAAAGGAAACGGTTTTATGGAGCTAGTCGGCTATCCGTCCGATTACAACTATCTTGCTCTAATCGGCAAAGAAACCGAAAAGGAAGTTTTTAAAAGAGTAAAGAATTTGTTATAATTGAAACTCAAATGAAAGCTAGATTCAATTTCAAAATTTTAATTGTTTTTGTTGGTTGTCTTTTGTTTCGGCTCATTCCGCTTCGGGCGCCAAATGTTGAACCTATCATGGCCTCTATTATGCCCCTAGGACGCAAATATGGCGCCATGGCAGGCTTTTTATTTGGTTTCCTTAGTATTTTCCTTTTTGACACTATAACTCATTTTGGCTCTTGGACTTGGATTGCTGGTATTACCTATGGGCTTATCGGAGCAGTTTCAGCTTTGTATTTTTTAAAATATAAATCAAAGGTTTTAAATTTTGTAGTATTCGCTGTCTGCGCAACTATTTTTTATGACTTAATTACCGGAGTTTTATTTGCTCCCATGTTTGGAGAAACAATGTCTACTGCATTTGCCTTGCAGATTCCTTTCACTGCGTTACATCTAGCGGGCAATATCGGTTTTGCTGTAACCCTGAGTCCAATTTTGAATAAATGGCTTGCCACCGAAAAGGTTTTTGTTCCCAAAAAACTCGCAAGAACTGTTCTTGCGAAATAACTTTACTTTTTCAAGAAGTTTGTTATTATGTAGAAAAATGTTGTTTTTTCACTTTTTAAAAAGGAAAGGAGACTATCATGGGACAATTTCTTAAATGCTATAAGTGTGGTCATTCTTGGTATGCCCCAAACTGGTTTGGAATTTGTTCAGAATGCGGGACCGGCAATCCGAAGGAAACCTTCGAACCAATTGAACCGGTTCAAAAAAAGGATTCAAATTCTTTAACACCGGAAGTTGTAAAAGAAGAATAAACAAATTAACGAGGACTAAATCCCTCGAAGGTGTACCTTAAGAGTACGCCTTTTATTTTGCTTTCTTTTTTCCCAAAATAAGGTAGATTGAAGAGATGGAGACGTCGCATCGTGGTCTAGTAAAAAAATTTGTTTTGTACTAGAACGGTGGTATAATTAAACTATGGCTGATATCAAAACCCTTAAACACCCCGAAAATAGTCATCGTAAAAAAATAATTTTACCTAAATACTCCGAAGATCTGGCAGAATTTTTTGGAATTATGATGGGTGATGGGGGAATCAATAATCCCTGGCAAGCAAATATAACTCTAAATTCTATTAAGGATGCTGACTATTCAAAATATATAAATTCATTATGCAAAGAACTTTTTGGGATAGAGCCAGTTATCAGAAAACGAAAAGAAAAAAATACTCTGGTAGTTTCACTGGCTAGTACTTCTGTCGTTGATTTTCTTGTGGTAAATGGTTTACCACGGGGGAATAAATTAAAAAATGGGCTAAGTATTCCAAAATGGATTTTAAACAAACCGGAATATCGAAAAAATTGCGTTCGGGGGCTGATTGATACTGATGGTTGTATCGGTGTACATATTCATAGAATTAATGGTAGGATGTACAAGAATATATATCTTACTTTTACAAGCTATTCCCCGAAATTAATTTTTCAAGTGGCTGACACCCTTGCGGAATTTGGAATTATGCCTCATATTACTAAGCGGGGGAAAGATATTTATTTATATCAGGCAGATTTAGTAGAAAAATATTTGAAAGTTTTTGGTACTTCAAATAATAGAATTAGTTCTGTTTATAAAGAATGGAGAGATGCGAGAGCGGTTTAATCGGCAGACCTGGAAAGTCTGTGTGTCAGCAATGGCACCGAGGGTTCGAATCCCTCTCTCTCCGCAACACAGTATTTCATGTATGTCAAACAATTTTAAAAGAGAAATGTGCTAAAATGATTCAATGAAAAAGATCAGAGATTTTTCTGAGAAAATTGAAGAAAAAATAAGAATTTATTTGAGTCACCGACCAAAATTATATGCTTTGATTGTTGGTATCGGGATAGTAATTTTTTGGCGGGGAGTGTGGCATACGACTGATTTTATTCACAATCTTATTTTTTATTTTCAAGGAAATATTACAACGGACTCTCTTTCGGGTACTTGGTGGGATGGTCCACTGTCCTTTATTGTCGGAATTGTAATCTTATTTATTTCAGGAGCGTTCACTTCCAGTTTCATCGGGAATGAATTGATTCTTTCCGGATTGCGCGGCGAAAAACGATTGAGCCAAAAGACGGAAACAGAAATTAAAGGAGAAGAAGAATTTATTTCGGACATTAAAGGAGAATTAGAAACTATGACAGAAAAAGTGGAACAATTGGAAAAGGAAGTTCATAAAAAAAATTAATATTTATGATTGATCCAAAAAAAATTAGAAAAGATTTTAAAATACTCGACAGCGAAAAAGTGCCAATCTATTTTGATTCGGCTTGCATGAGTTTAAAACCAAACTCTGTGGTGGAAGCGATGAATCAATATTATTATGAATTTCCGGCTTGCGCCAATAGGAGTCCTCATAAACTCGGACAAAAAGCTACCAAAAAAGTTGAGGAAGCGAGAAAAAATGTAGCAAAATTTATCAACGCAAATTCCGAAAAAGAAATAATTTTTACCCGCAATACCACTGAAGGGATAAATTTATTGGCGAATAGTTTTCCATTTGAAAAAGGCGATATCGTGCTTATTACCGACAAAGAACACAATTCTAATCTGGTGCCTTGGCTACGCCTCAAAGAAAAAATTGGCATAGTTTTGAAAATAATTCCATCGAATGACGACAATACTTTTAATTTAAATAAATTTGCTGAATTAGTCAAAGGCACGAAATTTGTCTCAATCGTGCACACTTCCAATCTGGACGGAGTCACTAACCCAGCTGAAGAAATAATCAAAATTGCGCATCAAGCAGGCGCTTTGGTTATGTTGGACGTCGCGCAAAGCATCGCGCATCGAAAAATTGATGTTAGAAAATTAGATGTAGATTTTTTAGTATTTTCGGGCCATAAAATGCTCGGACCGACTGGGACAGGAGTATTTTATGGGAAACAGAAGTTATTGGAAGATCTTTCTCCGTTTATAGTAGGAGGAGATACAGTTGAATATACTACTTACGAAGATTATAAAATGTTACCCGTGCCGGAAAAATTTGAAGCTGGGCTCCAAGATTATGCCGGAATTATCGGGCTGGGCGAGGCGATAAAATATTTAGATAAACTGGATTTTGGGGATATCGCCAAACACGAGCTAGAATTGAATTCGTATCTAACCCGAGAACTTGAGAAATTTCCGCAGATAAAAATCATCGGTCCACTTGACCCCAAGTTACGATCTGGTATCATTGACTTCTACATTTCCAATACCGATATGCATAAGTTTGCAATTATGCTAGATGAGATGGGAAATATTGCGGTTCGTTCAGGACAGCATTGCGTGCATTCTTGGTTCCATGCCAAAAAGATTTATAACTCTCTCCGAATTTCACTTTATGTTTACAATACGATGGATGAAGCGGAAGTCTTTATTAAAAGTTTAACTAAAATTTTAAAAATAATTTAAATTTATGCCTTGTCTTATCGCTTTAATTGTATTTGGGATCATGGGGATTTTTTCCGCTTCGCACCGAGCGCTGGCTCGCGAGGCCTTTGATTGCATTTTCCGCCGGGTCACTTTCAGACCTTGTAATACCGGTTTTCAAGAGAAAATCAAAGGCAAAATTTTATCGAAATTAATTAATCGCTCTCTCTTTCTCACTCGCATGGTCAACAAACACTATGAAATCCTTTCTTGGATATTTTTTATTTTAATGGTAGGCAGTACATTTTGGGTTTTGCGAGGTGGATATAACTTTTATGTCTATGGATCCTGCAACGGCCTAAACTCAAGTGGTTTCTGCGCTTTTGACCCAAGTGGCAGTAATAACAAAGTAAGTCCAGTAAACGCAGGTGATGACAGTACCTGTGGCATCACAGAAAAATCAGAGAAAAATGTAACTTTAAAAAATGTTGATCTGTCTACCTTTCCAACTAGAAATGTTGGCTCCCAAAATACTGTCGTTTTTGTTGGCTGTTACGATTGTGATTATTCCCGCAAAGCCTATCCGGATATTCAAAAATTAGTTGCGAAAAAAAATGCCAATTATATTTTTGCCCATTATCCGGCCAAAGGGAACATCACGGACAATCTCGCTTATACCGGATATTGTATTTACAAAGATTATGGAGACAAGTTTTGGGATTGGAATAGTTATCTTTTTGCAACCGACAAGAATTATATTTTAGATCCAGCCAATCTTGATATTATGCTTATAAAATTTAGTTTTGATGTGAAAAAAGTAAATGAGTGTGCCAATAGTACTGAAACAAAAACGGCAGTTGAGTCTCAAATAAAAGAATTAAATAAAACAAATATTT
>CAITSL010000040.1 GCA_903895055.1 uncultured bacterium | reverse complement strand
TAACTAATAACTAATAACTATCAACTAAACTCATGTATGTCGTAAAAAGATCAGAACACAATCCGTTTTTAATTCCCAACAGAGATCATTATTGGGAAGAGTTTGCCACTTTTAATCTGTGCCCGATCAAACATGGGAATAATATTTTTGGCGTCTATCGCGCGATTTCAGCGGTGGATGCTCTGCGCAATCCGCACCAGACTTCGGTTATAGGAATAGGGAAAAGTAAAGACGGAATTCATTTCAAAGATTGTGTTCAATTTATTACACCAGAGAAAGAATGGGACCAGTTCGGCTGTGAAGACCCACGTATCACTTATTTTGAGGGGACTTTTTATACCTTTTATACCGCTCTTTCTAAATATCCGCTTGGCCCGGAAGGTATCAAAGTTGCCGTAGCTTTATCTGCCGATCTGAAAAAAATTGACGAGCGACATTGTGTCACCCCTTTCAATGCCAAAGCGATGGCGCTTTTCTCTGAACGGATCAATGGTAAAATTACGGTAATTTTTTCGGTGCATACCGATTCACCTCCGGCGAAAATGGTTATTGCAGAGGTAGATAGAATGGAAGAACTATGGGCAGGTTCTTTTTGGGAGAAATGGGAGAAAAAGATAGATGATTTTGTGATTGACCCGAAGCGTTCGATTTATGATCATGTGGAAGTAGGAGCTCCCCCGATTAAAACAAAATATGGCTGGCTCTTGATTTATTCGCACATTCAAAATTATTTTCAAAATCCAAACAATAAAGAAAGAATTTATGGGATTGAAGCCCTTTTGCTCGATCTTAATGACCCCAGAAAAATAATCGGCAGAACTGTGAGTCCTTTGCTCACTCCCGAAGAACCTTATGAATTATCGGGTTATGTTTCAGACGTTATTTTCCCCAGTGGAGCAATTTTACAAAAAGATACTCTCTCTATTTATTATGGCGCAGCCGATACGACTGCCTGTTGCGCTCATGTAAATTTGACCGATCTAATTTCCAGTATGCATCCGAACTATCAAGAAAGATGGCAATTTAAACGGTTCAAAGACAATCCAATCATTGTTCCCAAGCCGGAACATCCCTGGGAAGCAAAAGCCACTTTTAATCCGGCAGCCATAACTCTCGGGGGAAAAACTCATATTTTATACCGTGCTTTATCTAACGACAATACTTCATCTTTTGGTTATGCGATGACAAAAAATGGCACGGACATCATTGAAAGAATAGCGGATCCGATTTATTTGCCTAGCGAAGAGTTTGAAAAAAAGAAAATCAGTAATGCCAATTCCGGTTGCGAAGATCCGAGACTGACCAAAATCGGCAAGAATATTTATATGTGTTATACCGCTTTTGACGGTATTGGCCCTCCGCGTGTTGCTATTTCATCCATCACCGAAAAAGATTTCATTGCACATAATTGGAAATGGGAGCGTCCAATCTTGGTTACGCCGGCCGGTTTTGACGACAAAGATACCTGTCTTTTCCCGAATAAACTGAAGGGAGGATATTTTATTTTACATCGAGTCGGGAATGAAATTTGCGGAGATTATTTTAAAACATTGAACTTTAAAAATGAATCGGTCAAGAAATGCATTCGAATCATCGGACCGAGGATTAATTCTTGGGATAGCGCCAAGGTCGGCATCACCGCTCCGCCCATCAAAACAAAATATGGCTGGCTCTTACTTTATCATGGTGTTTCCAAGCATTCCATCTATCGGATTGGAGCCTTACTTCTTGATTTGAAAGATCCGGCTATAGTGCTGGCGCGTTCGACTGATCCTATTTTTGAACCAGTGGAGCAATACGAAAGAGAGGGGGTGGTGGATAATGTAGTCTTTCCCTGTGGTATGGTAGTCAGAAATAAACTCCTTTATATTTATTATGGAGGAGCCGATACTGTAGTAGGAGTCGCTACTATGGAACTCGAGATTATTTTAAAAGCCTTGGTGCGCAGTTTGAAATATTAATCCACCAAAATTTTTTACAAAAAATGCATTATTAATTAATTATTTTTATATCAATCATATCAATATTTAAAATATAGGTAAGTCTGGTATAAAATTTAGGCGGATGAAGATAAATTTTCAAGCAAAAAATATAGAGATCACGGAAGCGATTCATGATTATGTAGTGAAAAGAGTAACCAATTTAGACAAGTTATTGGCTGAGATTGAAGCCACAAGTGGGGAAGTGATAGTTTTGTTTAGTCTTTCCAAGACTACCCATCACCACAAAAGTGGGGAAGTGTTTCATGCTGACTGCTCCATAAACATCAAGGGGAAGAAATTTTATTCCAGTGTAAACAGTGAAGACTTGTATCAAGCCATTGACGAAGTAAAGGATAATCTTTATGCGGAAATAAATAAAAATAAAGATCGCCGTCAAACTCTCTTTAAACGCGGAGCCAGTAGCGTCAAAAAAATGATGAAAGGACTTTCCAAACGCAATCCATTTACGTCGAAATACTAATTTTTCCACTCCATTTCTTTTCCCCCTTCTGGAATTACTTTCAAAATTTTTAAAATTTTGCCCTGAGCTTTGTCGAATGGGTCATTTTCCAATTTTGCATCCGTAATTATTATTCTTTTGCCATTCTGAAAGAAAAAAGTTCTGGGCCAAGTGGCATAAGCACGAAATTTATTGTAATTTTTTTTCGGATCATCTTTTAAATCGATTAGTCCATCTTCTTTTTTTATTTTTTTACAATAAGTTGCTTTGCTCTCGTCCTGAGGTATTAATTCTTCCCCTGCCAAGGGGGAGATGCCGGAGACAGAGAGGGTCGTATTTAGTGTTTTCACCAAAAGTTCTCCGCCGATTTTTATTAAACGAGCGCGTAAATCAGGTGCTTTTTCGTCCGGCAAGATACGCACTTTTTCTTGCGCGATAATCGGACCGGAATCCATTTTAAATTCCATTTTTTGGATGCTGATGCCTGTTTCTTCCTCGCCGTTTAAAATGGCCGATTCGACTGGAGAAGCACCCCGATATTTGGGTAGTAGGGAATAGTGAATATTTAGCGAACCAAATTTAGGCAAATTTAGTATTTCTTCCGGCAAAATTTTTCCGTAAGCGACCACCAAAAAGAAATCAAATTCAGCACCCCCACCTTCCTCCCCCTTAGCTAAGGGGGAGGTGCCCTCTGCTTGCCTGAGGGCGGAGGGGGTGAGAT
>CAITSL010000039.1 GCA_903895055.1 uncultured bacterium | reverse complement strand
TTTTTTGAATCCAAGAGATCATATTCTTATTTTAACTTTTTATAAATTTTCTGGCAAATAAAATCGCGACGATCAGTCCACCAATAAGAAAAATCCAAATGGGCTTGAATTTTACCCCGGCATTTATCGGGGAAGCAATTTGTGATTCTGGTTTTATTGAATTTGAAATATTTTTTTCAGACGTATTTTTTATTGATTCAATTGCCATTTTTGGAACAATGCTTGAAGTGAGAGTTGTCGGTTTTATGAATAGATTCAAATTACCAAAGTTTAAATCCGCATCCGAATTCCTCAAGGTCAGACCTTGGACTCCTTTAAGGTCTGACCTTTTTCTTTCGGGTGTAAGCATCATTCCGCCAGAGTATTGAACTGCCGAATTTTCATTTTCAGCTATCAGAGCGGGAGGCGCGGAAATGGTCAATGTTTTTATTCCTTCGGAATTACCGGCCTTATCGGTGGAAAAATATTGAACAATAATATCCGGCCCGCCCGGAGTTGGATCTGTTGCCACCGGCTCTTCATATTTTATCCAAGTCTCTTCGTCATCCAGCGAATACAACGTTTCCGACACACCGGAATTGTCATCTGTCGCCGAAAGTGAAATCGTGCCGCCCGACACTGCGCCTAGGGTGCTGGGAGGGATAGTATCTTTTGCTTTCGCGCCATCCAAAATGACATCCGGCTCTATCTCTTTTTCAAAATTTCCGTCGCCGTTTGCATCTATTTGAATAATTGGAGGAATTGGTTCTTCTTCTTCGCCTGAAGAAGCCGGGTCCGGAATTTCAATTTGAGACACTTCTTCTCCGGTATCGACCGGAATATCATTGAATTCTATTTCTTTTGTCTTGGTGTCATCTGGAGCTACATTTTCAACATTCAGATCATAACCACCGATCCTGCTCTCTCCGGCATCTCCACCTCCGGAGTTTCCGCCACTTCCCGAAAAATGATTTACTATCCGATAACTGCTTCCGCTTGGTAAAAAAAGATAAACAGTGCCGCCAATCCGGTCATATTGCGCTCCGGGAATGCCATATTCTATGTCTTGCGAACTAGCTCCTACATCTTCCGAACCAGGACTTGGATTTTTATTCGCTATCGGTCCGGTATGATTGCCTTTGTCGTCAAACACTTCCGGCTGAACCAAGGGAAGAGCGGAAACCGGATCCAGCGTGCTGTGCAGGCTAATCACAATGCCGTCTATTTCACAAATCGAAATATCGTCCGAAACATTGCTGAAGGCGCCGGGCGTTTTGCCCTCCAAAAGAGAAACCACCTCTTCCTTGAGCCCCTTAGCCGAAGGAAGCTCGCCGTGAGTATAACCTTTTACAAAAAGCTTTTTATCGTATGCTCCTCGGTTGGCGGAAATTATTGGCACCGTGTCGTCACCATTGGCATAGTCAATCTTGTAATCATCTACCAACTTGGTCCCGAATAAAGTCCAAGATTTTTTCTTTTTGGTGGTAATCCGACTGATGGTTTTGGTGGTGCCACAGCCGGCAAAATTCACTGTCTTCACTCCCGATAAATCCAAATTATCAATACTCCGGTGCAGAGCTTCAGCGAAAGGAAACATCTTCCCATTTCGGCCTTGCCTCTCCATAAAATTCTTCGTTTCTTCATAGGAAAGATAAGGAGTGGTTAAAAGGACAATCGGACGGGGCGTCACCATGTCAATGATATATTTCATTCCGAGAAAAGTGTCGTCTCCATCCACATACTTTTTGCTCGGCAGAAGCTCATACACTCCGGGCATATTTTGAGAAATGTATTTCACTTTGCTGGGGCTTAAAATAGAAGATCCAAACCGTATCCCCATATCATCTCCATACATCAGAGCTTTAAATGCTAAAGGCGCGCCGATATGCGGGGTGCCGATGAAAATGAGTTGGTCTATTTTGTCGGCAGAATTGTCGGCAATATATTTCTTGGCCACCAGTCCGCCCATAGAGTGCGCCACTAGGTCCACTTTGTCCGCTCCGGTCTCGGCCAAAACTTCATTTATTTTATCTTTTAATTTTTCCGCGCTATCGGCATTTGATTTGCGCCAATCGTACGAGGAAACAAAAAGATCCTTTCCCTCGACATAACCATTTTTCTCAAGTTCATCAATTAGACCGTCAAAAGTATGGCTCTGATAGTGATAGCCCAAAATATTTATATCGGTCCCGCGAATAATGTCTCCCAAAACCATCGGCTTTGCGGAATTTTCTGTGCCATCGGCATTAAGCGCCAAGTCATTCAAGAAATTATCCGTAATGGAAAAAATCAACTTGCTCGGATTCGGCCAAATCTCACTCTGATCATCATAATTCTTTAAAAGCTCTGTGCCCATAATACCTGGAATCAAAATGACCGGGTTGTGGGTCTGGCATTTTTCGTTGGCGCAAAACGGAATAAAATCCACGTTGTCCGAATTTACAGGATTAAAAATAGAACCGGCTGTGCCGGTCGGGTTTTTGGTTTCGTTGTACGGCCCAGTATCATTACCCCACCAGTTATTCTCGGCGTGAATAATAAAAGACGCATAACTCTCAATGCTATAATTGGCAAAATTCTGTATAGATGAATGATTAATAGTCGCGGAAATGTTTCCATCACCATACGTCAAAATTCCGGAACCTGTTCCTCCATCCAAAGTTGAATTTTCTATATCGATACTCGAAGGTGTCGCTGAATAAGCGTCGCCGTCAGAAAAAGCAAGACAAGCGTAGCCAGAACAATTTTTTAGAGAAGAATGATTTAGGGCAAGATGGCTGCCATCAAAAACATTTACTGCATAATTCCAATTTGCATCCACATTTTCCACATGCAGGTTATCGGCATTCAGAGAACTATCTCGAAAGACATAAATCGCGGAGCTGTTTTGGACATTTAGAATGGAAGAATTGGAAATATCAAGAGTACTGGAATCAAAAACATAAATCGCGCTACCCCCTGAAACATTTTTGATTGAAAAATTGGAAAGTTTGAGAGCGCTTGAGTCAAAAACATAAATCGCGTCGCTCTTAATCGTATCTACAGTGGAATTTGTCCAACTAACATTACTGGAACCAATATCATATAAAAAAGAATTCAAAATATTTGCGCCATTTACATTATCGGCATCGATATTGCTTGCATTGGCAATAAAACCGGAACCTGAATCGGAAATTTCCACATTTTTTAAATTGAGATATGAATGATCTAAATAAGAAATATTATTCGCATATTTAAAAACCGCGTTTTGGATAGAATTGTTGTGCGAGTCGAAAAAATTTATCCCTCCCCAATCTCCTTTCCCGGGTTCAAATAAAGAACTGCAAGTATCCGGTAATGAATTGCCATTCTCGTCAAAATTTTGATCACAAAAATGATCTCCGTTTGTGTCGCCTCCGATTAAATCATCGTAGGAGGAAGTAAAATATATTTCTTTTCCTATTTCTCCGTTTGCAACCAAATTTCCGAAAACGGCAATCGAGGAACCGTTAAATTTAACTATCACCCCCGGATCAATGGTGAGAGTCGCTCCGGAAGCAACCATAATACTGTTTTCTACAATATATGGACTACCAGACAATACCCAATCTGTATCTGTTTCTACACTGTCAGTGATTTCAGTAGAAGCAAAAATCTTTGGAGTATTAAAAAACAAAAAAATGACACAGAGGGGTGCCAGAAAAATAAAAAATGATAATTTATGATTAAAATTTTTCACTTTTTTTTATTATTTATTTAATATATTTATTG
>CAITSL010000038.1 GCA_903895055.1 uncultured bacterium | reverse complement strand
CTACGTTATTTGGAACAATATCATAACGAACAAATTCCATAGTAAATGACGCTCTCCCTTCAGTCATTGAACGAAGACCAGTCATGTAGCCGAACATTTCGGAAAGCGGAACAATAGCATCGAGCACTTTATTCATTCCCCGGTCGCTCATGCCTTCAATAATTCCACGCTTGGAAGAAATATTTCCGGTGATGTCTCCCATAAATTTTTCCGGTGTGACCACTTCAACTTTCATCATCGGTTCCAAGATTACCGGCTTGGCGCGTTTACAGGCATCCTGAACAGCCATCGAAGCGGCAATTTTGAAAGCCATTTCATTGGAGTCCACTTCGTGATATGAACCGTCCCAAAGTTCTACGGAAACGTTTACCAATTTAAATCCCGCCAGCACCCCACGATCAAGCCCTTCTTTGAATCCTTTTTCGCAAGGAGCAATATATTCTTGAGGAATAACTCCGCCTCGAATGGTATTGATAAATTCAAAACCATTGGATCTTTTGGTATTTTTTGGTAAATCTTCAATCTCTTCTTTGGTAAGAATCGTCATTGGTTTAACTTTGATTTTGACATGCCCATAGTTTCCGCGTCCTCCCGATTGTTTGATGTATTTGCCTTCAGCTTCACTTGCCCCGGTAATTGTCTCTCGATAAGCTACTTGCGGTTTACCAACATTGGCTTCAACGGTAAACTCTCTTTTCATTCGATCCACAATAATTTCAAGATGTAGTTCTCCCATACCGGAAATAATCGTCTCGCCTGTTTCTTGATCGGTGGTGACTTTAAAAGTCGGATCTTCTTGCGAAAGTCTGTTGAGAGCCATACCCATTTTTTCTTGGTCTGCTTTGGTTTTCGGTTCTATCCGAAGTGAAATAACCGGTTCTGGAAAAACAATTCGGTCCAGTTCTATCGGATGTTCTTCGTCACAAATAGTATCGGAAGTGATAGTGTCTTTCAGTCCGACCGCAGCCGCGATTTCTCCGGCAAAAACTTTTTTCACTTCTTCTCTGTCGTTGGCATGCATCCGCAAGATTCGGCCAATGCGTTCTTTGTTGCGAGTGCGAGGGTTATAAACATAAGAGCCAGAGGAAAGGGTCCCGGAATAAACTCGGAAGAAAATCAATTGTCCGACGAATGGATCGGTCGCAACTTTAAAAGCCAGCGCGGAAAACGGTTCCGAATCGTCAGCATGTCGGACAATCGGCGCATCGTCGTTGTTAGGGTCCGTTCCGGTAATCGGAGGAATATCGAGCGGAGACGGAAGGTAATCCACCACTCCGTCAAGCACAAGCTGAACTCCTTTATTCTTCAAAGCCGAACCGGCGTAAACCGGAAAAACTTCATTGGTAATTACGCCTTTTCTTAATAATTTTTTTAACGTATCAATATCAGGAGTTTTTCCTTCTAGATACTCATTCATCGCCTTATCGTCTTGCTCTACGATTTTTTCAATCAGCTCATGGTGATATTTTTCCGCTTCAACTTTCAAATTCTCCGGAATTTCTTTCTCAATAACTTTATTGCCCATTTCTCCTTCAAAATAATATGCCTTCATGGTAAGCAGGTCTACAACTCCTTCGTGTTTCTCTTCGAGCCCGATCGGAATTTGCATGCGAACCGCTTTTTTGGTCAGACGCTCTAAAATTGTCTTGTAAGAATGTTCAAAAGAAGCACCAGTACGATCTAGTTTGTTAATAAAACAAATTCGAGGAACTTTCGCTTCGTCGGCATAGCGCCAGTTGGTTTCGGATTGTGGTTCTACTCCAGCGACACCATCAAAAACGACGACTGCGCCGTCAAGCACGCGAAGCGAGCGTTTTACTTCTACTGTGAAATCAATGTGCCCCGGGGTATCAATAATATTAAAACGATGCTTCAAACTGGCTTTGCCAGTTTGTCCCGAGCTTGTCGAGGGATTGGTTGCGTAAGTCGGAGTCCAGAAACAAGTTACCGCTGCGGAAGTGATAGTGATCCCCCTTTCTCGTTCTTGCTCCATCCAGTCTGTCACAGTCTCTCCGTCATGCACTTCTCCAATTTTGTGTGATACTCCAGTATAAAAAAGCACCCGCTCAGTCGTGGTCGTTTTCCCCGCATCGATATGCGCGATAATTCCAATATTTCTAACTTTTTCTAACGGATAATCTCGTTCCATATAAAAATTTTTTTACCAAGCAAAGTGGGCAAAGGCTTTGTTGGATTCGGCCATTTTGTGAGTATCTTCCTTCTTTTTGATAGCGGCACCTTCGTTTTTAGAAGCTAAAATTAATTCTTCAGCAAGTTTCAAATGCATCGGTTGGCCTTTTTTACTGCGGGCCGCATCGCGAATCCAGCGCATAGCAAGCATCAGCCGGCGTTCCGGACGAACTTCGCGAGGCACTTGATAATTGGCGCCTCCGATTCTTTTGGAACGCACTTCAGTCAGTGGCCCAGCATTCTTCATTGCTAGATCAAAAATTTCGAGCGGATTGGGATTACCTGTCTTTTCTTTGATCACATCAAAAGCTTGATACATTACTTTTCGAGCAGTTTCTTTTTTCCCAGACCACATGATGTAATTTATAAATTTCTCTAATTTTTGAGAATTATACAAAAAGTCAGGATTTACGATATTTCTATTTTTTACTTTTCTTCGCATTTTGTTTTTTACTTTATACTTTTAACTTTCTACTTGCTCTTCGGCTTTTTGTTTCCATAAAGCGACCTCGATTGTCGACGTTTCTCAACTCCTTGAGTATCAAGTACGCCACGAACAATGTGATACCTAACTCCAATCAGGTCTTTCACACGGCCACCGCGAAGCATCACCACTGAGTGCTCTTGCAAATTATGCCCCTCACCCGGAATATAGGCCGTGACTTCCATTCCATTAGTCAAACGAACTCTTGCAATTTTTCGAAGAGCGGAGTTCGGTTTCTTCGGAGTAGTAGTAGTCACTTTAGTGCAAACCCCTCGTTTAAAGGGAGCTGGAAAATAGACCGGCCTGTTTTTTAACACGTTAAATCCTCGCGCCAAAGCGACCGTTTTTGATTTGCGGTGCACTTTTGTCCTATTTTTTTTAATTAATTGGTTGATTGTTGGCATAACTAAACAAAATAGCCCCATAGGACTATATTGGTAATATACTATTTTAAAAATCAGAATGCAAGTCCGGTGATAAGGTGATACAGAAAAGTTAAAATCGGAAATAAATAATTAGATAAAAATATCACAAAAACAAGAATCAAGATGAGGGAATATCTTTCAAGAAAATTGACCACCTCGAAGGAAGATGCCGGCAAAAGGCTAAAAAGTATTTTAGAACCATCCAGTGGTGGGATCGGCACTAGATTAAATATCCCTAAGCTTAGATTCACCAATACGATCGAAGAAATAATAAATGGAAAACCAGCGGGCACATTCATCCCTTGTGAAAAACGCAAAATTAAACCAAAAAAAATTGCTAGACAAAAATTTGCGATTACTCCAGCCGAAGCGACAGCAATTGTCCCCCATTTTCTGTTGCGAAGATTGTCTGGATTGTATGGCACAGGTTTTGCCCAGCCGATTAGAAAGGGAGAATGACTGATCACAAGCAAAGCTGGTAATAAAATAGAGCCAAACAAATCCAAATGTTTAATCGGATTTAAAGTAAGACGTCCGGCAAAACGAGCTGTTTTATCGCCGGAATATTCCGCCATATACCCGTGCGACACTTCGTGAATCACCACCGACATGATCAGGACCGCGATATAAAAAATTGCATTCGTTGCATTCATATAAATTTTATGATAGCATAAAAAAACTATGAAATCATGTGCCATAACAAAAAAGAGTTCAATCATGGGAGGCGGATATTCAAATCGCACTCGTGCTACTAAATTCAACCCGACCGGAAAAGTTCGAAAATACCCCAATCTTCAAAAAAAGAAGGTTTTTGTGCCTGAACTCGGAAAATCAGTCAAAATAGAAGTTTCCGCTAAGGGTATGCGCACGATGAAGAAAAACGGCATTTACAAAACCCTCAAAAAAGCCGGTATCGTCAAATAAATCAACCTAAAAAACTCCTAGCGGAGTTTTTTTTGTTTGCTATAATAGGGCTATGAAATCTTATGATTACAACAAAAACCCAGACGAAGAATATCTATCATTAATGCAATATATCGTGGACCACGGAACCAATCGCGAAGAACGTACTGGAATAGGCACAAGAAGTGTTTTCGGATATCAAATGCGATTTGATCTAAGTAGGGGCTTCCCTCTTCTAACAACAAAAAAGGTATTTATCAAAGCAATAATCCATGAACTTCTTTGGTTCTTGACTGGCGACACAAACATAAAATACCTGGTAAGAAACGACGTGAAAATTTGGAATGAATGGGCATTCCAGGTTTATTTGGAAAAAAATAATTTAACAAAAACATTACCGAGATATAGCGCAGAATGGACAGAAAAATTAAATTGGTTTGTCGAGCAAATGAAAACAAATGATGAGTTTGCAAAAGAATGGGGTGAACTCGGTCCTATTTATGGAAAACAATGGCGACGCTGGGAAACTCCGAAAGGAATTGAGATAGACCAAATTCAAAATATTATTGATATGCTAAAAAATGACCCTTCGTCTCGCAGAATCATTGTTAGTGGATGGAACGTAGGTGAAATTTTTGATTTAATTCATGATCACAATCATGCTCCACCTCCATGTCACTCCCTTTTCCAATTTCATGTTTTGGATGGAAAACTTTCTTGTCAGCTTTATCAAAGAAGCGCAGATTTTTTTCTAGGAGTGCCTTTCAATATTGCCTCTTATTCCTTACTCACAATGATGGTAGCACAAGTGACAGGCTATGAACTCGGTGATTTCGTTTGGACCGGAGGAGACATTCACTTATATCAAAATCATTTGGACCAAGCTCGGGAACAATTGAGTCGAGAGCCAAGGGAATCTCCAAAAATGAAAATCAATCCAAATGTAAAAAATATTTTTGATTT
>CAITSL010000037.1 GCA_903895055.1 uncultured bacterium | reverse complement strand
GAAGAACCCACAAGCAATTAAGTTTATGAAGGCTGGTGAAAAAGCAGCCAAGAAATTGGAGAAAATATATGGGAAGAAAAACCTAGGTCCATATACAAAATTCGAATGGGGTATGTTGAATGGCAGACTAGAAACACTGAATTGGGTTTTAGGCGAAGATTGGGGAATGTTAGATACATAAATAGTAGCGGTCAATAAAATTATAAAATGTCTTGAAGACAAGCGGAGAAAGTAAAAAAAATTACTTCGCTTGTCCAAAAAGACTTAACACAAATCAAAAATTATATGAATGAACAAATAAAAAAAATCAAATACACGTACGCGGAGGCGCATAAAATAGCCTTGGAGGTTTTAGAACAATTGAAACCTTACTGCGAAAGAATCGAAATAGCAGGCTCCATTCGTCGCAAGAAAGCCGAGGTCGGAGATATAGAGATTGTGGCAATACCAAAACCATTTGGAATAGATTTATCTCAAGAAGGAATAGCAAAGGTAGTAAATCAATGGGAAAAGGTTAGAGGAGAAATGCCATGTAAATACACACAGAGAATACTTCCTAGTGGAATTAAATTAGATCTCTTCTTTGCGGAAGAAGGAAATTGGGGGCTAATATTTGCAATTCGAACGGGCTCAGCAGAGTTTAGCCGCTATGTTTTAGCTAATGGTTGGGTCCGAAATGGGTTCAAGAGTTCGGGTGGATATTTATTCAAGTATGGTGAAAAGTTTGATGTGAAAGAAGAAAAAGATCTGTTCAACTTGATTGGCATCCATTATGTCGAGCCAGAGAATAGGAACTTATAAACAATTACTAAATTAATTAAAGAATTAATAAAATGAATATAGAAAAAACAAAATTAGAGGTCTCAGAAATGTTCAAAAAGAATAATGTCAGATATGACGCGGATACAATTTCTGCGTTCATGCTCGGCTTATCTACAATGAATGATTTATACAATATTACTGGTGATGATGAAGATGAATATGAAAATGTAGAAATTGAGGCTATGCAGAAAGCAGTCAGCTTAATTCCAAAGTTGATACAAATATTAAGGTCGGAATTCCCAGATTACAAATGCATGATTAAAGCAAAATTATATGAATAATAAAAATGTTTTAGAGTCAGCATTAGATTATCAAGCAAGAGGGTTCTCTGTGATTCCAGTTGGAAGCAACAAAAAGCCATTAATCAACTGGAAGGAGTATCAAAACAAACGAGCAACTCCGGAGCAGATAAAGGAATGGATTGAAAAATATCCAGCGATGAATATAGCGATAGTAACTGGAAAAATTTCTGGGATAGTAGTAGTAGATATTGAGCAAGGTGGCAATAGTAACGGATATCCTCCAACAGTCACAGCAAAAAGTGGCGGAGGTGGAGTTCACCTCTACTATAAACATCCAGGTTATGAGGTGCCAAACGGTACAAGAGTTAAAGAATTAACCGATATTCGCGGAGACGGAGGTTATGTTCTAGTTGCTCCGTCTGTAAGCGACAAAGGAGAGTACAAATGGCAAATATCCCCGGATGATTCCGATTTTTCGGAATGGCCAATAGATATTACTAAGACGGTCAGTTTAAAGGAAGATAAGGACAAGAAATGGTTATCAGCCAAAGATGGTGTCTCTGAAGGCTCTAGGAACGACACAGCGGCCTCAATGGCAGGTAAAATCATTAGTTGTACTCCACCAGAACTAATGGAGAACATAGGATGGGGGCATTTTAAAGTTTGGAACAGCAAAAATACTCCGCCTCTTCCAGAAACAGAATTGAGAAATGTCTGGGAGAGTATCAAGAAAATTCACGAGAACGATATACAGGACGGTAGCAAAGGATCCCAAGCCAGTATTTTGCTTGAAAGCATTCTTGGTCGTAAGGATGTTTCATTATTCCACGACGAGCAAGGTCGCGGATATATTTCTATGGAGATAGACGGACATCAAGAGATCTGGTCTTGCGGAGGTAGAAAGATAAAACTATGGCTCTCAAGTGAGATTCACCGAACACAAGAAAAGGCACCTACGGCCGAAGTGAAGAAAAGTATTTTGTCAGTACTTGAAGGCAAAGCATGTTTTGAAGGTTCAGAGATAAAATTACATGATCGTGTCGCTTGGCATGGTAATGAGATTTTTTACGATCTTACAAATTCCAAGTGGCAGATAGTAAAAATAGCAAAGGAAGGTTGGGAAATTGTAGACAATCCACCAACTATTTTTAAGCGTTATCCTCATCACAAAGAACAAGTGACTCCTTCAAAAAACGGTGACGTAAAATTGTTCTTAAATTACATAAATGTTGCTAATCCAGAACATCAGTTATTACTTTTGATATTCTTGATCAGTTGTTTTATTCCAGATTTTCCGCATGTGATGTTGGTAGTCTTTGGAGCGCAAGGCTCTTCAAAATCAACGTTATCAAAACTAGCTCGTCTTGTAGTAGATCCATCATTAATAGAGGTTGCAAGCTTTCCACACAGCCAGAGAGAGCTTATACAAGCCTTAGCGCATCATTACTTCCTATTCTTTGATAACGTAAGTCACATTACTGAAGAAGAATCCGACACACTATGTAAGGCAATTACCGGAGGAGGTCATGTCAAAAGGGAGCTCTACGAGAACGACGAAGACATCATTTATACCTTTATGAGATGTATCGGCATGAATGGGATTAACCTCGTTACTACTCGTCCAGACTTATTAGAGCGAAGCTTGCTTTTGGAACTGGAAAGAATCGATCCAGAGAATAGAAAAACGGAGAAAGAATTGTATCAAAACTTTGCCAAAGATTTACCATCTATTCTAGGAGGCATTTTTGATGTGCTCGTTAAGGCAATACAAATACAGCCAACGATAAAACTAAATGCTCATCACAGAATGGCTGACTGGTCATTGTGGGGGTGTGCTATCGCTGAAGCTTTAGGATATTCAAAAGAAGAATTCTTAAAAGCTTATCAGAACAACATAACCAGACAATCGGAAATGCTACTGAATGAAAATATAGTAGCGACTACGCTATTCTCTTTTGTGGAAGAAAAGAAAGAATGGGAAGGAACTGCGACAGAGCTTCTACAAGAATTGTACAAAAGAACTCCGCTAGATTACTTTGAGAAGCAAGAGAAGTACTGGCCCAAAAGTGCAGCTAGTTTGATGCGTAAGATAAATGAATTGAGAACATACCTTAGACAGATAGGCATTTCAGTGACAACAAAAATGCTCGGCTTTGAGAGACGAATTTATTTGGAGAAAATCAAAGAAAAGGAACCGAAACAGCTAGCACTAACTGACAGCAATTACGCCATTGACGACATTATTCCAAGGTCGAAACATATCTCTCCGGAAGAGATACCTTTTTAATTGGGAGAATGATATAATGAACGAGCTACATGATAAGTTAATAATCGACAATAATAAACTTGTACCTAAAGAGGGGCAACGAGACTTATTGTGTAGCAACAAAGAGTCGATTCGTTGTCCCTCTTTGAGTATTATTAATAACTCGTCTGAGGATGCTCAACTGGATTACCTAGCAGGTGTTCTAGTTGAGGCATTCCTGGACAAAAAAGAATATGAACGAAACCAATTACACAAACCAAAAGAGAGTAGTGATATATGTCCGAGTATCAACGAAGGAACAAGTTGATGAGGGCAATAGTTTGAGTACGCAAGAGAAAATCTGTAGAGATTATTGTTCAAGTGCAAGAAATGATTATGAAATAGTTGAGATTTTCCGTGAACAAGGCGAGAGCGCAAAAACCGTAGATCGCACCGAACTTCAAAAACTATTAAAATATTGTGCAGATAAAAAGAATGGCATTAAAGCAGTAATAATTTATAAATTGGATCGTTTGTCTCGCAACACAGATGA
This sequence comes from uncultured bacterium, assembly GCA_903895055.1. GTDB lineage: Bacteria > Patescibacteriota > Minisyncoccia > Phycocordibacterales > UBA9973 > UBA9973. The sequence continues at coordinate 11,451 of CAITSL010000037.1, read as the reverse complement.
CTACAGTCAGCTCCGTTTACTTCTAAAGCGCTATGGAGTAGAAATCAAATCTACTTCCGAACATTTTGAAAATACACCAGTGGGTCGTTTTATGGAGAACACGATGGCAAACATTTCACAGTTTGATAATGATATTCGTGCAGAACGTTGCGCCGGAGGAATGAGAGATGCTATGCGAGATGGTAGGTATGTTTGGATGGCAACAGTGGGTTATAAGAATGTTCAAGTGGCAGGTAGAGCAACTATCGCACAGGATGAAATAATGGCTCCGTTGATACTCAAAACATTTCAGCTTGTCGCCTTAAATACTTATCCAACGGAAGAAGTTAGGAGAATGATGACTAAAGAAGGATTGCTAAATAAAAAGGGAAAACCATTTACAAAGGGGTATTTTTACAAAATGCTTACTAATGAACTTTTTGCTGGGTGGATAGTTAAATTCGGAGAAAAACACAAGGGCCATTTTGAGCCAATTATTTCAGAAGATCTTTTTAATCAGGTCCAAAGAATATTAAAAAGTAGAGGACGAAAATGCTCAGCCTATCTTACTGATAATCCAGCTTTTCCACTTCGCAAGTTTGTGAAGAATGATGCCGGCAAGGTACTAACAGGAAGTTGGTCTAGCGGAAGATATAAAAAATATCCGTTCTATCGTTTTGGTAATGATAAATCAAGTCACAGCAGAGATCCTTTTGAGACGGATTTTAAGGCTTATATGGATAAATATAAATTGGACGAAAAACACTACCAGAAGCTTAAAATTCTTGTCCGAGACAATCTTACAAAAGCAACACTTGGGCAAAAAAAAGAAGCTGAACAGCTACAAAAGATAATAAAAGAGTTGAATGAAAAGCAGTCAGCTCTGATTAAGAAAAATCTTGATGGGGTTATTAACGATACCGTTCTAAAACAGCAATTAGGAATGATTGAAAATCAATTAACAGAAGTGACAGCTTCACTTGCCAATATTCCCAACAGCGATGCAGATTATGACAAAATGATCGAGTTTATGGAAGTGTATCTAAAGCAACCAAGTAGCATATGGTCCAAAGCGAAGATTGGAGTACAGATTAAATTACAGTGGTTCCAATTTCCCTTAGGTATGGTTTTTAAAAATATGACATTTGGAACCACTGAAGTAGCTAGTGTTTTCAAAACAAAAGAGGCATTTCTGCCCCTTCAGTCTTCTACAGTGGGCAAGGAGGGACTCGAACCCTCACCCCTTACGGGACCAGTTCCTAAGACTGGAGCGGCTACCAATTACGCCACTTGCCCATTATTTTTTCTGCAACCTTTCTTTTCCTTGATAAGCATAGCACATTTCCTTTATAAATTTCATTAAGTATAACGATACTGTCTTTTTTGCCGAAAGAAAGAATATAAATAGAAGAATTAGTTAACTTATAAATTGAACCACCTTCAACAGCAAAGACAATCTTACACATTTTAAAAATCCAATCAAGGAATTTTTTACTGGCTGAACAGAGTCGCACTTTATATTGAGGGTGTTTACTTTCTGGGTGGCTAGATATTGAAATACTTCCGTCTCCATCTATGCATCCTCTAAAAAAATCGCCAAAATATTTTTGAGGTATTTTTAATTCTGATATTGTCTTTGATTTTTTTGGAGTTAATCCTAGATCTAATAAAAAATCAAAAAAGTTTTTATCTCCAAACTGAAACATGTAATATTTTTTATCCTTTGATCCTCCTCTCGCCGTTCTACTGAATTTATTTTTGATCTCTAAGTGTTTCCTGCAATTTCTAACCATTTCATAATCTTTTGACGTAATAACTATATGTCTTAAATCACTAGATAAATTACCATCAGTTGCAATTACTCCTATAATATATGCAAAATTATTATTCCAAATTAAATTTACCTTACTTTTTCTGTATGCCATATCTATATTATACTAAAACATATAGCATATGCCAATAGTAAAATAAAAAAAATATAACTCTGATTGGGATAAAGCTAAAAAATCCTCCGCAGGGAGGATTTTTCTTTACGCTGTCCGCCCTCTCGGGATCGAACCGAGGACCTTATCCTTAAGAGGGATCTGCTCTACCAGCTGAGCTAAGGGCGGTTAAAACTTTTTTAACTGTATTAAATTTATCACAATTTCTTATATTTTGAAAGTTTTTTTAAAAATGTTAAACTAAACGGACGGCCTGGTAGCCAAGTGGCGTGAGCGTAGTGAATATGACATTCTTCTGCGCAGAGGTCTAAAAAATAATAAATGAATTGACTAGAAACAATATTGGCCTGGTAGCCAAGTGGTAAGGCATTCCTCTGCAAAAGGAATATACGGCGGTTCAATTCCGCCCCAGGCCTCAGGTCTCCTTAAATGCCCGAGTGGCGGAACTGGTATACGCGCACGACTTAAAATCGTGTCTCGCAAGGGATGTGGGTTCGATTCCCACCTCGGGCACAAAAAAATATTATTTTTTTCGTAACAATTCGTCAATTTTTTGGCGATTTTTTTCTCCTTGATCTATCGCAATATCAAGGAAGGGAGTGACTTTCATTCTCATTTTTTTCTTCAGAAATTCGCGCAGGTCTTTACGTTTTCGTTTTGCAAATTCTAACGCATCATGCTCTTTTTCATTTGGCAGTACCGTTATAAATATTGTAGCCTTTTTTAAATCAGGGGAAGTGTTGCAAGAGGTAACAGTTACCAGAGAAGTCCGATTATTTTCTCGTTCCAAGAAAATAGCCGTAAGTTCTTTGATTTGATTTGCTATTTTCCCTTGCCTGCCGGCAGGTAGGTCGTTTCTATTTTCCATAATTTATTTTTGTACCATATTAAAAGATTCAAGAACATCTCCAGCGACAATTTCTATTTTTGATTCAATCATCATGCCGAATTCGGAACCTTCTTCAATCAAAGAAGTTTTTACTTTATTCTTTTCCAGATTTACAATTTTTCCGGATCCGATTTCAAAATCTCGTCGTAATATTTTAATCGTGCTATTTAAAGTTATCTGCCCTTCTATTACTTTGCCTCCCAATATTTGACGTTCTTTAGTACGGCTAAAAGCTTTTAAGATTTTTGCTTTGCCAGTCGTTTCCGCTGTTTCGATTTTTAATCTACGCTTTGACATTTCGTCTGCGAGCCATTCGGTCATCTTGTAAATAATATTGAAATAGGCGAGTGTGATTCCTCTCTTTTCGGCCAGATCTATCGCGCTTCTGTCTGCTTTCACATTAAAACCGATCACCAGAGCGTCAAGACAGGTTGCAACTGATTTTATGTCAGATTCAGAAATAGTTCCAACCCCCCTCCCAATAATTCTGAATTCGGTATTTTCATCTGTTATTTTTTCAATTTCTTTTTCTATTGCTTCAAGTGTTCCAGCCACATCGGCCTTGATCACAATGGGAATTATTTTTTTATTTCCATCCAGAGAATTTAATATTTTTTCGCAATTTGTTTCCACTTTTTCATTTTTTAAATATTCTTCGGCAGTGCGTTTATTTTTAAATGATTTAAATTCCGCTCCCACTTTGGGCATTTTAGAAAAACCAACCAGGCGGATGGGAGAAGAAAAGGTCGCTTCGCAGATTGTCTTTCCTAAGAAATTTTCCATAATTTTTGTAGGACAAATTGCATCTCCAACCGTGACTATCATTCCTTTTTTGATTGAACCATTTTTTATAATGAGAGATGCTTCTATCCCGCGTTTTGGATCAAGATTTGCTTCAATTACTTGACCGGAGGCATTCTCCTCGATATTCCCTGTGAAATTTTCCATTAAAGCTACAAGCAAGATTAAAGACAATAAATTATCTACTCCTGTTCCAACTTTGGCCGAAATTTCGACATAGGGAATTTTACCACCATAATTTTCCAAATAAATTTCATGTTCTGCCAATTCCATTTTTGTTTTTTCAACATTGGCGCCGGGTTTATCAATTTTATTGATGGCCACGATCGAGGGGATGCCGCTTTCCACGATTGTTTTCCAGGCTTCAATAGTTTGAGTTTTTACTCCATCTTCGGCGGAAACTACCAAAATAGCAATATCTGCAATACTAGCGCCTCTTTCCCGCATGCCAGAAAATGCTTCATGCCCGGGAGTGTCTAAAAAAGTTATTTTCTTTTCTTTTCCATTTTCGTCTTTGTGTACGACCTCATAAGCGGAAATGTTTTGAGTAATGCCTCCTACTTCATGTTCAACGATATTGCTTTTTCTTATGTAATCCAAAAGAGTTGATTTGCCGTGATCAATATGACCCATCACGACAACAATGGGCGGGCGTTCAATATTTTTTTGTTCTGTTTTTGTATTTTGCATTATACTTTTGCTTTTCTAACTGCTTTCTCTTCTTCCTCCGTTAATTCATATTCTGATTTTCCACTCTTAATCGGCTTAGCAAAGACACTCATTCTCTCTCGAGAATATAAACTTGAAAGGACTACGCCGTCGCCTTCCTCATTTAACATGCCAATCGCAAAGCTTTGATTACTCCCTTGGTCCGGGAAAGGATTGAAACGAATTGTCTCAAGGCCTCGAATGCTTTTTTTGAGTTTGGCATTTATTTCTTTTATTTCAATCTCTCCTTTTTCTTTTGCTTTTTTTAATTTTTCAATATCTCCCTCCAAATTTAAAATGGTGTCTTCCAGGTCTTTGGCTTTTTTACCGATAAAAAATCTCTTTAAACGTTTTTCGGTCTTAAAGATCCAAATCGCGCCAATCAAAATGGCCAGTAAGGTTATAATTAGAAAAATAATTTGAAGCTTTGTATTCATAAGTCTTTAATATATACTATTTTTATGGGAAAATCAAAGAAAATATATATGGATTATGCTTCCTCAGTATTACCTAATCCGAGTTCGATACATTTTTTGGGGATGGAAGCCAGAAAGGAACTTGAAAATTCACGAGGAAAAGTTGCCAAGATTTTGAAGACCCAACCCAAAAAGATAATTTTTACCAGTGGCGGAACCGAAAGCAACAATTTGGCGATTCAGGGGATAGTAGCTTCATGTCTTCCAAATTTTTCCTCCTGCGCCCTTCCGCGATTACGCGGTGGGACCCTCGGAGTTAAAAACTTGAAAAACATTTCACATACTCTACTAATTCCGCACATTGTGACCACGAACATCGAACATCCTTCTGTGCTGGAAACTTTTAAAATGCTTGAGAAAAGGAAAATGGCGGAAATCTCAATTGTGCCGGTGGAATCGAATGGGATTGTGGATCCGAAAAAAATAAAAAAAGAAATTAAGAAAAATACTGTGCTCGTTTCGGTGATGTACGCCAACAATGAAATTGGTACGATACAGCCAATAAAAGAAATTGCCAGAGAAATTCGGCATTACAGAAAAGAAAGGAATAGATTTTTAGAGGCTTGGGAGCGCGACGGCGCGAGCACGAGGAATTTTTTAGCAAAAAAATATCTGTGCTCTAAAAATCTATTTCTTTCTGGACTACCTATTTTTCACACCGATGCCGTGCAAGCAGTGAATTACTTGGATTTGAATGTAGAAAAACTCGGAGTGGATCTACTTTCTCTCTCTGGTTCAAAAATTGAAGGAGCCGGAAGAGTCGGAGTGCTTTATAAAAGAAAAGGAGTTCCGCTTGAAAATATCTTTGGCGGGGGAGACCAAGAATTAGGCTTAAGACCGGGAACAGAAAATGTTCCCCTAATTATAGGACTAGCAAAAGCTTTAGAAATTATCGAAAAGATAAAAGAAAAAGAAAATAAAAGACTAACCAAATTGCGAGATTATTTTATTGATAAACTAATCAATTCTAAAATTCTAACGAATTATAGAATAGTTTTAAATGGTGATTTGCAAAATAGATTACCAAACAATGTAAATATTTCTATCCCGAAAATGCCGAGTGATCTTTTGGTGTTGGAATTATCCGCTCGCGGAATTTATGTTTCCGAAAAAAGCGCTTGCCAGTCCGGAGATAAAAAAGGTTCGTATGTGATCGAAGCGTTACATCCCTCCCTTCGCCCTCCCCGAACTTTGGGGAGGGTTGGTGTAGGGTCTTTGCGTTTTTCTATGGGGAGAGGTACGACCAAAGCCGATATTGATTACACGCTCAAAGCTCTCTCCGAAATTTTGCAAAAACTAAAAAAGTGGTATAATTGATCGTATGGACGTGAAGGAATTAAATAAATCACAATTAATAATGCTGGCCATTTTGCTTAGTTTTGTCATTTCTATCGTGACAGGAATTGTCACGGTTACTTTGATGCAACAAGCGCCGGTCTCTATCACGACGCCGATCAATCGGGTGGTGCAACAAACAGTAGAAAAAATTACTCAAATAGAAGGCAAGCCCACCGTGCAAACCGTGGTCATCAAAGAAGAAGATTTGGTGGTGAGCGCGATTGCTCAAAACCAATCTGCAATATTTACAATTACCAAGAATGGATTTGATGCAAACGGACAAACTGCTGAAGTTTCTGCCGGCCGGGGATTTGTCATTTCCAAAGATGGAATTGTCGTCGCCGATGCAAGTGTGGTGCCTGGTAATGAAACTTATTTTGTGAACAATGCCAGTGGAAAATTTAAAGCTAATTTTGTTTCAACTGATAAAAAAGGATTCTCATTTTTAAAAATAGGAGACCCGGTTGACGGTAAAAGTAAATTGACTTACACTCTCCCGACCTTAGGAGATTTAAGTAAACTAAAAGCGGGCCAAAAGATTTTAGTGATCGGTGACGCTATTTCTTCTTTTATTTATGACGGAACGTCCAGTTTAGTCATTGATGTAAATAAAGGAAATGCCGGAGGACTTGTGTCTGATTTAGATGGAAATGTTTTGGGTATTTCTCTCAATAACAGTACTGGTTCTTTTGTTACTATCGGAGACATCATGAATGTCTTAAATCCTATAACACCGAAAACACCATAAAAATTATGCCCCCACTAAATAAATTTACAACTAAAGCCAAAGAGTCAATCAAGAAAGCTCATGAGCTGGCGATTGAGCGTGGGCAAAACCATGTTTCCGCCACTCATTTACTTGCGGCATTACTTTTGCAAGATGAAAGTATGGTAAATTCCATTTTAGATAAATTGGAAATTGATACGATGTTGCTCACAGATGGAGTGCTCGATACAATCGAATTGCCGGAATCGCGAAGCACTCTTTCTCCCGCTTATCAAATATATTTGAATTCTGATTTTGCTCAAGTGATCGAGCACTCGGTAAAGCTGGCAGAATATCTGAAAGATGATTTTGTTTCAACCGAACATCTTTTTATCGCGATGCTTGAAATCCCCGGGGAAGCACGCGAAATATTGGCGCAACACAGAATTCAGAAAGACTCTGTCTTGAAAGTTTTGGAAGAACTACGCAGTCAAAATATTACCGATATCAGTGAACCTAAAAAATTCAAATTAATTTTGAAGTATACTCGCAATTTAACCAAGCTCGCGAAGGAAGACAAACTAGATCCGGTAATCGGTCGGGACAATGAAATCACTCGCATTATGCAGATCCTTTCTCGCCGAACCAAAAATAACCCTATTTTAATAGGTGAAGCAGGTACCGGCAAAACGGCGGTGGTGGAGGGGCTTGCACAACGAATCGCTAAAAATAATGTACCTGAATCTCTGAAAGACAAAGAACTTGTTTCGTTGGACCTTGGGTCTCTGATTGCCGGCACAAAATATCGTGGAGAGTTCGAAGAAAGATTGAAAGGGATTATGAAAGAAATCGAAAAAGCGGACGGGAAAATAATTCTTTTTATCGATGAAATTCATACCATTGTAGGGGCCGGCGGAGGCGAGGGAACGATGGATGCTTCCAATATGTTAAAACCGGCGCTCTCTCGAGGAGAACTTCGAGCCATCGGCGCGACTACTCTGAAAGAATATCAAAAATATATAGAAAAAGATCCAGCCCTCGCTAGGCGTTTTCAGCCAGTCTACATTGACGAGCCGTCGGTGGAAGATGCGATTACTATCTTACGAGGCTTGAAAGAAAAATACGAACTTTTTCATGGAGTGCGGATTACCGATGACGCGATTGTTTCGGCGGTTAATTTTTCTACCCGTTATATTACCAATAGGTTTTTGCCGGACAAAGCGGTGGATTTGATCGATGAGGCTTCCTCTTCGCTTAAAATAATGCTTGAAAATAAACCGCCTATTCTAGAAGAGGCGCATCGAAAAATTATGCGCTTGGAAATTGAAAAAGAAGCGCTGAAAAAAGAAATTTCCGCCAGAGGCGGATCCGCCTTGGGCGGAGAAAAAGTCTTTGAATCAGGGGACAAAAGGATGAGATTAAGGGTGAAAGAAATAGATAAAGATATCGGTAATTTAAAGGAAAAAACCAAAGAACTGGAACTCAAATGGCAAAATGAAAAAGGAATTGTAATTGAAATCCGTTCCATTAAAAAAGAACTGGAAATTTTGCGGCTGGATGCCGAAAATGCCGAGATGCACGCTGATCTTTCGAAAGCAGCCGAAATTCGCTATGGGAAAATCCCGGCGCTTAAAAAAGAACTGGATCTTAAATTATCTCGTCTTCAAAAATTGCAAAAATCGCGCAGAATCTTGAAAGAAGAAATAACTTCGGAAGATATTGCCAGCGTCGTTTCTCGCTGGACCGGAATTCCGCTCGTAAAAATGTTGGAAGAAGAAAGAGCGAAATTGGAAAAAATGGAAGAAGAATTACAAAAAAGGGTTATTGGTCAAGACGAAGCGATTAAAAGAGTGGCGGATGTTATTCGCCGTTCTCGGGCGGGAATTTCCGACCCCAATAGGCCTATCGGTTCATTTATTTTTTTGGGCCCATCCGGAGTTGGGAAAACCGAGCTCACCAAAGCGCTGGCACAATTTATGTTTAACGATGATCGAGCTCTCATCCGAGTGGACATGTCCGAATACATGGAAAGACATTCGGTTTCAAAGCTGATCGGTTCACCACCGGGGTATGTCGGCTATGATGAAGCAGGACAACTTACCGAAGCGGTTCGACATCGACCCTATGCCGTAGTACTTTTCGATGAGATTGAAAAAGCGCATCCGGAAGTATTCAATATGTTGCTTCAAGTGATCGACGAAGGACGTTTAACGGACGGGAAAGGCAGAGCGGTCAATTTCAAAAATGCAATTATCATTTTGACTTCCAACATCGGTTCCCAGTTTGTAGAAAAAATGGAATCAATCGGATTTTCCAATAAATCCGACAAACAAGACTACAGCGCGATGAAAGACAAAGTCCTGGAAGCCTTGAAAGATAATTTCCGTCCGGAATTTTTGAATCGTTTGGACGAGATAGTGGTCTTTGATGTCTTGCCGGAAAAAGCAATTCTAGAGATAGTAGGCTTGCGAGTGCAAGTGGTGAAAGAAAGACTCGAAGGAAAAGACATTGGATTTAAGATTTCAAATGAAGCGCTTTCGCATCTGGCCAAAGAAGGTTACAACCCGCATTACGGGGCAAGACCTTTAAATCGCTTGATTCAAAATAAAATTCTGAACCCCGTCGCGTCCTTTATTATCTCGAATGGCGTAAAGAAAGGGGACACAGTAGTAGTCTCGGTAAAAAATAATGAAATAGCGATTGAAACCCAGAAGGGCCACGCCTTAGGACGGGCAAGTAAAATAAAAAGCAATTTTATTTCTAAACAACACAACGCCAAAGTCAGATAGAGGTTAAACCTCTATCTGAAGATCTGAGATGCAAAAAAAGTTATTTTATGTTATTTTATGTGCATGCGTCGGTGGTAGAGTGGTCAATTACAACAGACTGTAAATCTGTCGCCTTCGGGCTACGTAGGTTCGAATCCTACCCGGCGCACAATTGACAGATTAATATAATTATGCTATCATATAAGAATTGATAGTTCTTTGAAAATTCTTGTTTTTCTAATTAGATTAGCTTTCTCTGCTTCTTTGTAGTGGTAGAGAAAACTAATTTAATTAATTCTAAAACAAGAACCATGAAAGAAGTAGAAAAAGCAGTAAAAATTCTTCGGAAACTTATTGAAATTCTTTCTGAAAGAATGGGTATTCACGAAAACTCTCTAACGGTCTTTTCAGAATTAACAAGTTTGAATATGACCGAAACCGATGTCCATATAATCATGGATAAAATCCAACAGTATTTCAATATTAACATCAATGAAGAAGAAATTAGGAAATTGGAAACAGTAGAAGATCTTCTTAACTTAATTGAAGAAAAAGTTGGATAAAAGAATTGATTTTTTTACATTAAGCCAGGCGACAATAGTTCCTGGCTTTTTTATTTTGGCACTTATTTATCGCTTCATGAAGTTTTCACTTTTTAGATGATATACTATAAAGAGTATGAAAAAATTTATTTTATCAATATTTGTGATAGCCTCTTTCGGGTTTTATGTTATTTGGCAGGGCGCAAACAATTCTTCGAATAATTTGACGATGGGGACAACAGTTATTCCTTCCGGAAATACCAATCCTCCCTCTGGTGGCTCTACCCCTGTAGCAATTGTTTCAAAACCAAAATCGACCCCAAATCCAACGTCAGTTGTTTCTCCGCCCAAGAATGGAATATACAACGATGGCACATACATCGGCTCTGTTGCCGACGCTTATTATGGCAACATACAAGTGGAAGCCATAATTTCTGGAGGCAGATTAGTTGATGTGCAGTTTTTAGATTATCCGCAAGACAGAGGCACTTCAGTTAGAATCAATTCACGTGCTTTGCCGATTTTAAAACAAGAAGCTATCGCTGCCCAGAGCGCGAATGTAAACGGCGTTTCCGGAGCGTCAGAAACCAGTCCTGCTTTTATTCAATCTTTAACTTCAGCCTTAAGTCAAGCCAAAGCTTAAAAACATTATGAAAGAAAAAAGAACTATCATGGGAATGCCGGTAATCGTCGAGATCGTTGATCTAAATGCGACAAAAGAAGCGTTTGAAGAAGTTTTTAATTATTTAGTCTCTGTCGACGAGCGATTTAGTCCGTTCAAAAAAACCAGCGAAGTGACTTTATATAATCAGAAAAAAATTGCTGAAAAAGATCTAAGCACTGATTTAAAAAAAATTTTAAAACTTTGCGAAGAGACGAAAAAAGAAACGAATGGTTTTTTTGACATCGTCCAGGACGGAAAGATAAATCCCTCAGGATTGGTAAAAGGCTGGGCGATTTACCAGGATTCAGAAATTTTATCCAAAAGAGGCTATAAAAATTTTTTTGTCGAAATTGCCGGTGATATTGAAGTAAGGGGATTAAATAGTGAAGGCGAAAAATGGGCGATCGGTATTCGCAATCCCTTTAACAAAAAAGAAAATGTAAAAGTGGTATATTTAAGTGATAGGGGGATTGCCACTTCCGGCACCTATGAAAGAGGGCTTCATATTTATAATCCAAAAGAAAAAAAAGAGGCGAATGAAATAAAAAGTATAACCGTGATCGGGTCGAATATTTACGAAGCGGATCGTTTTGCGACGGCAGCTTTCGCGATGGGCAAAGAGGGGATTTATTTTATT
>CAITSL010000036.1 GCA_903895055.1 uncultured bacterium | reverse complement strand
TTTATTTATTTTTTTCAGAGGGTCGATTTTAAATCAACCTTGACAATTTCTTTTTCTGTAGTGTATTATAGGACTTCTTAAAAACCTTGTCAAGAAAGTTTTCCACAGACCTGAAGTTCAAATCTTAAAGAGTCTTTTGGCATTTTGCACAATGGCTCTTGCCACTTCTTCTTCCGGCAAATTTTTGATTTCCGCTATTTTTTTCACGATTTCGCAAACATAGACGGGTTCGTTGCGCTTACCTCGATACGGCACTGGCGCCACGTAGGGAGAATCCGTGTCGGTGAGAATAAATTCAAGTGGAGTCTCTTTAATCACCTGGGCATAGTCGCAAATTTTTAGATTGGGTTTATAAGTAATCGGACCTGCGAATGAAATATATATGCCAATTTTAATAAATCTCTTCATATCTTCCACACTCCCGGCAAAAAAATGTGAAACTCCCCGCACTCCGGGATATTTTTTTAAGATTTCTGCCGCATCAGCGTAAACATTTAAATTCCCCTCTTGAGGGGTGCCATTTATGGCGGGGTGGATACCATTGCGAAGATGAAGCATCAAAGGCTTCCCTACTTCATTGGCAAGTTCTACTTGCGCGATAAATGCTTCTTTTTGTTTTTTGATGGATTCTTCATCCATATGAAAATAATCCAGTCCACATTCCCCTATCGCCACCACTTTCTCATCTTTCAAAAGTTCTCGATAGGTATTTTTATTAAAAATTTCGGCTCTTGATTTAAAGCCAGGACCACTGATTTCATCTTCATCGTGAAATGATTCTTCTGTATGAATGGGGTGAAGTCCAATAACGGCATAAACTCCCTCGGGATACTTATGCGCCAATTCAATTGCCTTTTTCGAAGTATCCACTTGAGTGCCGACATTAAAAAGCCAAGTGTCATTACCTAAAGCGCGACGAATGACCGCATCTCTGTCACCATCGAAGATTTTGAAATTTACATGCGCATGAATGTCTATGTATTTGGGCATAAAATTCAGACCCCCCTCCGCTCCTCCCCCTTACTAAGGGGGAGGCTGGGTAGGGGTCATTTTAATTCATTAATAATATTCTCGATAACTCCATTCATATTAGTATTTATTTCTGCATTTGTAAAACGTAAAACTTTTATATCAAGACCTTCAAAATACTTACTCCTTATTTCATCATATTCTTTTACTCCTTTTCCAAAATGTTGAGAACCATCAATTTCTATCACTAATTTCTTTTCTGGGCAATAAAAGTCCGCAATATAGCCACCAATGCTATGTTGGCGACGAAATTTAAATCCAAGTTGTTCTCTTCGTAATCGCGACCAAAATAAAACTTCTTGCGGAGTTTGTTTAGTTCTTAAAGAGACTCTCCTATCTTTCAATTTTAAAATATTATATACCTTGGTCATCGCATTTGTATTTATTCCCCTCCCCCTTACTAAGGGGGAGGTTGGGTAGGGGTCTTCTAGTTTAGACCCCTCCTCAGTCCTCCCCTTGCTAAGGGGAGGAGGAACTCATCTATCGCTTATTCTTTCCTCAAAAACAATGGTTCTTCCGGTTTTTTGTTTTCTTTAATCAATCCTCGGATCTTTTCAGAAGTTTCCGGAAGAACAGATTCGAGTGCTAATGCTCCACCATACAAATGAAATAATAAATAATATAAATCTTTCTCGGCTTCTTCTTTATTTACTTTTATTTTTTTAAATGGCTCATTTTTCTGAATATATTCATCCAAACCACTAAAATTATTCCAAATTTTATTTATAAATTTATTTATATCAAAATTTTCCAAGTCTTCGTTGAGCTCTTTATAATATTTCATTTTTAAATCCTCGTCAGATAATTTAACTCCATTGTTTACAGCCATTGTCATGATACGGCTCACTAGATTCCCCAAACCATTCGCGAGACCTGAATTGTAGGCATCTTTAAATCTCTCTAAAGTAAACGGACTATCTTCAAAGCTGGATACTTCTCGAAGCAAGAAATAGCGAAGCGCATCCGTGCTATATTCTTTCACAATATCTCTCGGATCAACTCCGTTGCCTAAGGTTTTAGACATTTGCACTCCCCCCTCAGCGGTAATAAAGCCATTTACCACGATTTGGTGGGAATTTGGTACTCCAGCCGCCAAAAGCATCGCTTGCCAGATTACCGCTTGGAAACGAGTATTGTCTTTGCCACAATATTGAGTCGGATTTCCGTTGACCCAATATTTTTCAAACAAATCCTCATCGGGCTTGCCCCGCGAAGCCTTGGCGGAGTGGGGCCACCCCAAGGTTGAAATATAATTCACCAGCGCGTCAAACCAAACATACATTACATGATCGGGGTCATCAGGCACTGCTATCCCCCAAGGCATTTTCGATTTTAATCGGGAAATAGAAAAATCCCGCAAACCATTTTTAATAAAATTTTTCATCTCATTCAGGCGAAAATTTGGAATTACAAAATTTGGGTTTTTTTCATAAAATTCCAAAAGTTTCTCTCCGAATTCCGAGAATTTGAAAAAGTAATTTTCTTCATTAATAAGTTCCAGTATTTTGCCAGGGTGGAGTAGGCACTCGCCCTGCTCATTTAGTTCTGAATCGGTTTTCTCACTTTCACAACCAATACAATATTTCGCCTGATAACTTTTTTTATAAATGTATCCATTATCTTTAACCCTCTTCCAAAATTCTTGCGCCGCCATTTCATGATGAGGATCTGTGGTCCGAACAAAATGGACATCCTCACTTACTCCAAACATTTTTATTTGTTCTTTAAAGATTTCAAATCCCTGATCGACAAATTCTTGCGCCGATATTTTTTTTTCTTCTGCTTTTTGATAATTTTTTATGCCATGCTCATCGGTGCCAGTATTAAAATAAACATCATGTCCCGTCAGTTTTTTATACCGAGCAATAGTATCCGCCCGCACAAATTCAAGCGCATGTCCCAGATGAAGCGGTCCATTCACGTAAGGCAGAGTTGTGGTAATGTAAAAACTTTTAGACATTTTTTTCTCTGATAGTATTTTTATGTTTTTCAATATCATTTACTATTTCCATGAAGAGCAGTGCGCCTGGAATGGAAAGAAGCAATCCCCAAAAACCGCCTAATTCTAATCCAACTAAGACAGCTAAGATGATAATTAAAGGAGAAAGTCCGGTCACTTTTTTGATAACTAGCGGAGAAAATAGGTAAACTTCAAATTGATGAATAATTAAATAAGCGCCAAGCACCATTAAAGCGTTTGAGATTCCACCAGATAGATAAGAGAAGGATACAGCCGGCACCAGCGCAATTAAAATCCCATAAGGGATAAGTTCCATCACGCCTGCAATAATAGCGAGGAGTAATGCATACTGAATTCCTAAAACAGCCAGCACTAAATAAGTAAGGACTGCGATGAGAACTCCCAAGAGCATCTGTCCTTTCATCCAAAGGCCAATTTTTATTCTGGTCCGGTTCCATAAATTCACTACATATTCTTCGTGTTTAATGGGCAAGACAATACGTAGAAAATTCTCGATGCCACGTTCTTGAATCGAAAGATAAAAAGAAATTATGACAATCAGGATAACATTAAAAATACTGCCGAAAGCCACCGAAAGCGTCGTAAAAAATCCGCTTGATAAATTGTCGATAAACGCCCTAGAGGTTGAAAGCAGGCTTGCCACAGACATACCCTGAGACAAATTGGCTACGATGTCTTTGGCTCCGGAAAATGCTTGATTATTAAAATAATTCAGGAAGTCTATCCCCGGAGCATAATGTGAAATAAAGGAAGCAAAATTATAAACTTCGGTAATGAGGAGTGGTGCGAAAAGATAAAAAAGTACTGCCAAAAAAGCAATTGAAAAAACATAGATAATCACCACTCCGAAAACTCTACCAATTTTTATTTTTTTAAAGGAAGGTATGGCGGATTCCACAAACGAAGCTATCACGATGGAAGTCAGGATTACTAAAACTAAATCTCGCAATAGCCAAAAAACATAAACCGCAAATAAAATCAAAACTGCCCGAAAAATAGTATTCGAGGATATCGAAACAGAATTAAGGTTATTTTTTTCAAACATATAAGTATAATAACATAAAAAATTGCAATGTTAAAATACTAGAACTTCAAGATTTTTGAAAAAATAGTTTTTCCCTTAAACGGCCCAATCAGGGCTAGATTTAATTTCTGGTCTTTAAAAATTTCATTCGCTAATTTTTTTATCTCTTTTGCACTTACTTTTCTTAGTTCTTTTGCTTTTTCTTCTGCGCTTTTTATTTCCTTTTTCAAGAGCTCTTGCCCACCATAAAAATTTGCAATATCATCACTCGACTCGAGAGAGAGTTTCATGTTGCCTATTAAACATTCTTTGACTTTGTTTAATTCTTCTTTATCTACTAACTCCCGCTTTAATTTTTTACATTCTTCTAGCACCGCCTCGATCACTTCCTCAATTCTTTTATTGTCCACTCCAGCGGAAATTTGGAAAAATCCGTGATCGGTATAAGCATCATTGTAAGCCCGGACATAATATCCTACCCCCATTTCTTCGCGCAGTTTTTGAAAAAGCCTAGAACTCATTCCTCCACCGAGCACTCCGCCCAGAAGCGACAAAACTGCATTTTTTTTATTAAATAAATCATAAGTACGAACTCCAAGCACAAAATGGGTTTGGTCGGTTTCTTTAAATTTTACCAATACTTCAGGCTTTTTTTGTTTTTCAATTACTTTTAATTTTTTAGATTTTTTACCACGTTTTATTTTTCCAAAAGCTTTTTCTACTTCTTTCAAAATTTCTTTTTCAGTCACAGCCCCTGCCACCACTATGGTCGTCGCCTCCGGCAAGTAATGCACTTTTTTATAAGTGATAAAATCATCACGTTTCATCCGCAAAATATTTTTTTTACTGCCTGCTATGTTCCATCCTGCCGGTTGATCAGGATACAGAAGTTCCATCATCATATCTTGTACATGACGCATCGGTAAATCTTCGTACATATTTATCTCTTCAATGATGACACCCTTTTCTTTTTGCATTTCCGCTTCCGGAAAAGTTGAATTTAAATAAATGTCCGTTACTACGTCAAAAATTTTCCTAAAATGTTTGGCATCCGACTTGGCATAATATCCGGTATATTCTTGAGCCGTAAAAGCATTATACTGTGAACCAATAGCATCTAATTCGCGTGATATATCTATCGCCTTTGGTCTTTTGACAGTGCCTTTAAAACACATGTGCTCCAAAAAATGCGAAATGCCATTCACTTTTTTTGTCTCATATTTTGAGCCTGCTTCCACCAATACCAAAACCGTCACCGTCGGATTGTCCTGCATCGGCACAGTCACGACCCTAAGCCCATTCTTCAAAACTTTTTTTGTGAATTGCATAAACTCAATAATAACACAAACAGCACCCCACCCCAACCCTCCCCGTGGCTAAGGGGAGGGAGAATTTAATTCACTGATAATTTTTTGTAAAACTCCATCAATATTTGTATTTATTTCATTGTTCCAAAAACGTATTATCTTTATTCCTAAAACTGAAAGATAGTCCGTTCTTTCTCTATCATATTCTTTGTTTTGCAAATGCTGAGATCCATCAAGTTCAATCGCTAATTTTTTATCGGGGCAATAAAAATCCAAAATATATGGTCCAACAGAATGCTGACGCTTGAATTTGAAACCAAGTTGAGTTTTCCTCAATTTAGCCCAAAGCAAAACTTCTTGTGGAGTCTGATTTTTTCTTAACTTCATCCTCCGAGATTTTAAAATCGGGTGATTATGAGTAATAGTCATTTTGTTTTGTATGAGTTTCGTATTTGAGTTCCTCCTCCCCTTCGCCAAGGGGAGGATTGAGGAGGGGTGCTATTTCTAAATTTTATTTTTTATAAAGCGGGTAAGTTCCGAAACTTTTACTCTCTCCTGTCCTCCGGTATCTCGGTCACGCACAGTCACCGTGTCATCACTCAAAGTATCAAAATCTACCACGATACAAAATGGCGTACCAATTTCATCTTGTCTGCGATAGCGTTTGCCGATGTTGCCATTGTCGTCCCAAGCTACGCGTCCAAATTCTTCTTTAAGCGGTGCATAAACTTTGGTATTGGCATATTCTACAAGTTCTGGTTTATTTTTCAAAAGCGGTGAAACTGCGCAAATAACCGGAGCGATATTTGGCTTTAATTTTAAATATGACCTTATTTCTCCATCCTTTTCATCCTCCATATAAGCTGAAAGCAAAACCGCAAGCACTGCTCGATCAACTCCGAAAGTCGGTTCAATAACGTGTGGAACCATTTTCCCACCTTCTTCTTCGTCTGTGTATTCAAGCTTGTGAGTTTTAAGATCAAAATCAGCTCGATAGGCTAAACCAAAAAGTTCTTTATTGCCAAAGGGAAAATCAAAATAGAAATCAACAGTTCGACTAGAATAATGAGCCCTGTCTTCTTTCAACACCTCAAGCTCATGCACTTTCCCCATATTAATACCAACTTCTTCCATCCAACCAAGCATTTCACCACGCCAGTATTCAAAATATTTTTCCCAAGTCTCGCTTCTAACAAAATATTCAATTTCCATTTGTTCAAATTCGCGCTGGCGAAAAAGAAAATCTCTCGGAGCAATTTCATTTCGAAAAGCTTTTCCGATTTGCGCCATACCAAAAGGAAGCTTTGGGTGAAAAGCATCTACGGTATTTTTGAAATTTACAAACATTCCTTGAGCAGTTTCCGGACGTAAATACGAAATAGCCGCTTCTTCTCCCGCACCTACTTCTGTTTTAAGCATTGTATTGAATTGTTTACCATCAAGAGGGTCTGCAAAGTTAGCCACATGACCTGTTGCTTCCCAAACTTTACCGTTCATCAAAATTGCCGCATCAATCCCGTACATATCACGACGCGCATCCACAAATTTTTTCCACCAACTTTGTTTAATATTATTTTTCAGAGCTACCCCAAAATGTCCCCAATCATAAGTCCCGGCAAGGCCCCCATAGATCTCCGATCCCGGAAAAACAAAACCTCGCCTTTTACAAAGAGAGACAATTTTTTCCATCCCATTAGAATTTTCGGTACTTTCTTTTTTTGTGTTTTTTTTATTCATATTGATTATGTTTAACTAAAATTCTAACGGGACAAGTCAGCTCATTTTTATTCCACGACCTTCGCTCCACCAGGCGTAAAGGTTGGGTCATCTACCAGCAAGGTGTTTAACGCCCCCTTACTTACCGTCACATTCACGTTAGCAAAATCATCATGCCCAGTCAAAGTCGCATCGTTTATTAAAATAGGCATCGTGCCAACTTGAGAAAGTGATGGAGTAAAACCAATCTGGAAACTTACTTCTCGGCTCGTCCCTGTAATCCCCGTCCCCATAGGCAATCCTCCCACGTTCCAAGTTATTTGTCTGGTAGAAGGATTAAAAGTCAAATCTTCGGAAGGCGGAGAAATTGTTCCGACAAATCTAACCCAAGCAGGTAAGGTTGCAGTTACTTGAGTGCCGGAAATATTGTTGGCAGTATTGGAAAGCGACCAGAGAACAGTATAGGTGGTTTCTTTTTCCACCTTTGGTGGCATAGCTCCGGTATTGGTAAATGCTCCAGAATAATATAACGCTTTTCCGGAAAGGCCGACATTAGAAATAACTTTGATAATTTTAGAATCAGAGTTATCCAAATTTTGGACTATATTTCCTTCCAGTGGTTGTTTGGCGGAAATTGAAACATTAATGGTTATCGTAGGTTCACTAAGTAATCCGCCGGAACCGGAAACAAGAGACATGGGAGAAAAAGAAAAATCTACCGAACCAGAATCCCCTGGATTTACGGTAGCCAAGCTACTTTCTGAATTTTTATCCCAAGTAATCGTATCGGTGGAAGAATTATAATAACCTTGTTGCGCGTTTATTGTTTTGCGGTCTAATGCGTTACCGGAAAGTTTGGCGCTAATTTTCAAGTCATTTATCTGGGTACCTAAATTATTTACCCAATTAATATTGCCGGAAATGGCAGTATCGGAATTTACCGCATATTCTCTTTGATCCACTCCATTTATAATCAAATTTGCTTCTACAAAAGGTTTTTTAATCAAAATGGTATTGCCTAAAGAATTAAAAACAATTCCAATCAGTGATTTATCGGAATCACTCTTTGAACCGGAAAATACATGGAAAGTTTTTTCTTCTCCATCGGAAACATCAATCATTTTGCCGGTTACCGAGATATCCCGCTCCGCTCCGGGAGACAAATCTCCCAAGGTCCAAACATTATTGCCAAAAGATGGAGCTGGGATCGCTGATTCAAATTGAAACCCAACCGGATAATCAAATCGAACCAAGATATTTGATGCCGGACTTGCGGCATTTAAGACTGCTTTAACCTTCAAGGTGATATCTTGGTTGGGACTCGCTTGATTTGGTGCATCTACAGAAAGATCAATCGGCGCCGAGCTGATAGTGACTTGATAGGGCGCTTCTTTCACAAAAATAGCATTAGAGCCTGCTACTCGATATTCTAGAGAAACTTTTATCGGGCGAGCGCTTCCCTGCTCTCCAAAAAGAACCACATTAACATTATCACTGCGCATTTCTCCGGACGGAATAGTCCCAAGCGAATCACGCAAGCGTTCAGTTTGCCCGGTTAAATCACTGGAAGAACTTTGAGGATATTCCACCAGCAAATCCGCCAATAAAAGCGCGGAACTATTTCTATTGGTAACCTCTATTTGAAGAGGGAGTGTTTCGCCTCCAGCGGTAAAAGTATTGCCCAGGATCGTAATATCAATATTATTATTTGAAACAGTATTTCCACCGGCAAAAAACATATAGGCCGCGTAGCCTAAAGCCAGAACGAAAAAAATAATGGAATAAATAAAAAATTTCTTGAACATAGATGTTTTAGGGGGAGATTTTTTCTGAGAACCTACATCGCTTTTCTTCTTATCTTCCCAAGAATCCGGAACTTCTCGATTTACTTTAAAAACAAAATCATCCCGATGCATTGGCCTTGCTTCATAATTCTTATTATTCAGCTTGCTTTTCATTTCTTCAATTCTGTTCAATTTTTCCCTATCGTCTGACATTTTCTCATTATACCATATCTATAAATGTGTTTCATTAAGGGCTTTATTGATTTCAGATAAAATTTTGGTCCTGCTTCGTCCGGCTTCAAAAATTAGATTTTCTTCAAAGGGAGATTTGGTAATATTTTTAAGCATTTCATTTTCTCCGATATAGCCTAGATTATTTAAAATTCGCAAAACAATGATTGTCTCGATATTCTGCATTTCATTATCTTTCTTAGAATTTTCTAAAAAATAGAAGCCTCTTAACAAATCGGAAAAAAGTAAGGCATTGGGAGATTCTCCGGCCAGTAGCCGTTTCAAAAGTTTGGAAATATTGGTAAAAATTTCAAAAGAAATAGGGTTTTTGGAAATATTTTCAAGCTCATTTGTTTTACTGGCGCTCGTAATCCGCCAAAAGTCCTTTCCCCGAACCAGATCAACTTTCACATAAGAAAAATCCTGCAAAATAAAACGCAACTTCGAAGATAACTTTCTCACCCCTTGAGCTGAAGCATTAATCAAGCCCAAATCGCGAGTAAGTAGAGAGTAATATTTCCCCGCTTCGCCGTAATTCTTGCTCCCCAATATTATTCCTTCGGTGTGATATATATGGTGCATTATGACTACAATAGATGATCTATTGGATTAGGAATGGGTTTGGTTAAATTTTTAATATCGTTTGCGTTGGTTAGAAAAATACCAGATTTGCCTGGCAAAGTATAAAGAGTTGAGTGAGTGGGAGGATATTCAATATTTAATTCATATTTGTTATTTATTGTTTTAAAAAATTTGTCGAGATTGGAAATCTTACACATCACCACTATTGTTTTTTGATCGAGCTCAGTGACAAACTTAAAATCACAGTATTCTAAAACTTTTATTTCATTCGTTTTACTGAATTCACAAAAATCATTTATAATTTTGTTCTCAAAATCAGGAATAGAAACATTATATTTCTCTATAATTTTTCCAATGCAAACAAGGCTTACATGAAAAACTTCTTTTAATACTAGAGTATTGCCCTCTATTACTAATTTGCTTGGTAAATTTTCTAATTTAATAGGCAATCCTATTACTTTATTTTTGATATTAAATTGAAATTTGTTTTCACAAATAAGTTTCTTGTCCATAGTCTTTATTCTATCACAAAATTTTTAAGCTCTAAAATTATCGGCGCTATTGCTTCATCTGTGATATCTTCGGGCTTAATTTTGCATTTTTTGAAAATTTGCTCTTCAACTTCCGAGATAATTTCATATACCTTTTCCATATATTCTTCAGTCATTTTTGGGTTTCTTTTTTGCCATTCTTTGAGTCTTTCCAAAAGTGGAAGCACTCCGAAAGGGCTGACCCGCATATCGGAATATTTACAAACTTTTACCGCTAAATTATCGACTTTTCTAAAATCCTCATATTCGGAAAGAATAAAAAGTTTAAATTCTTTTAAGGTCTCCAGATCCATTCCGATTTCATTTACGATTTGCAAAGTAGCTCCGTCTTCGTTGTCTCCATATTTTTCCCTGAATTCTTCCCTGACTCCCTCCCAGTGTTCAACCCCGTCCAATTTTACAAATTCTGGATAATAATCCAGCGCTTGGTATTTTAAAATATTCCCCATGTCGTGAAGCAAACACATTAACAAAATCTGCTTTTTGGGAATTGGTGATTTAAGATTGTCGCAAATTAAAGATGCCACAGCAGCCACTCGCAGCATATGTTCCTGCAAATTTGGTCTTATTTTGTACTTATCATAAATTTCTATGATATTTTTCATTTATTTTTGAATAGATATTTTGAAAACTAAGTTATCTATTTTTATTTCTTCCCCAGCATTACTTTCAAATTTTATATTTTTAGCAAGCACCGTCTTTTTGATTTCCGTTTCAAATTTTTGAACTAATTTTTTGCCTAATTCATTTGTTTCAATAGAAAGTGAAATCACATCACTCGGCGTTAGTCCTTCTTTTTTGCGCATATCTTGAATTGCTCGCACCAGTTCGCGATAATTTCCTTCTTCTTTCAATTCTCCCGTAATTTCTGTATCAAGAATTACTTCCGTTTCGAGCGAAGTATCTTCAGCAATGTTTTTTACATTTAATTCATCTTTAATTAATTCTTCATATTCGATTCCTAATTCGTAATTTTTAATTCGTAATTGACTCAAAGGTTGTCTGACCGGAATCCCCGCTTTTTGTCTTGCTTGTAACCCAAACGAAACTATTTCGCGCGTTTTTTGCATATTCACCAAAATTTTTGAATCCTCTTTATTAAACAAATTCAAAAGTTTATACACAAAATCAGGCTTGCCCCGCGTAGCTTTAGCGAAGTGGGGCCATTCCGCCAAATGCACACTCTCCTCGTCATCACTAGCCCCGCTTTTTTCGGGGTAAATTTTTAATTTTTGCCAAATATTTTCCGACATAAAAGGCGTAAACGGCGCCATAATTTTCGCCAAGGTTTTTAAAACAAAATATAAAGTTGCCCTCGCTTCTTTGTCGCCCTCTTTAATTCTTTCTCTGGAACGGCGGAGATACCAAACAGAAAGATCTTCGATAAATAATTCTATCGGTTTGGTTGCCAAAAACATATCGTACTTTTCCATTCCATTTGTCGTTTCGGTGATAAGTTCTTCTAACCTAACCAAAATCCAAACATCAAGGACATTTGTACTTGATGTTTGCCCTGAGCTTGTCGAATGGGCATTTTCTAAAGAAACATCCCTGTACAATTCATAAAAAGCCAAGACATTTTCGAGCCGGTTGATTATTTTATTGGAAATATCTTGAACCGCTTTTTCGGAAAAGTTTATATCTTCTCCTTTCATCAAAGGACCGGACATCAAATAAAAACGAAGCGCGTCCACACCATATTTATCAAATAGAATCCATGGGTCCGGAAAATTATTTTTTGATTTGGACATTTTTTCTCCGTCTTCCGCCAAAATCGTCCCCGTGGTAACCACATTTTTAAATGGCGCTTTTTTAAATAAAATGGAAGAAATGACATGGGTGTAATAAAACCAAGTGCGGGTTTGCGCGATATATTCCGCCACAAAGCCCGCCGGGAAATTATTTTTCTTCCAATCTAAATTTTCTCCGCCAGAGGCGGATCCGCCTTGGGCGGAGAAGGGATAGTGGTCCTGGGCAAAAGGCATCGAGCCGGATTCAAACCAGCAATCAATCACTTCCGGAATTCTTTTGTACTCTTCACCTTTTTCATCTACTAAGGTAATCACATCAATATATGGGCGATGCAAATCGAGCTCATAATTTTCGTTATGCGGAAGTGGGACAAAATTTAATTCTTTAATTTCTGCATTTTTTAACCCCTTAATTGGTCCATTCTTTTTTAGGTCAAAAAAGGTAAATCCGTTTAGTATAAATTGAAGAGCCATACTTACTCCATCATGGGAACTAATTAAAATATTCTTGTTTTTATATTTTTGATCAATTTCATAAATAAATTCTCCAACCCTTTTTATCAACTGAGCAAAGTTTTCACCATTACTTATTTCTTTTGTGGGCATATGAAAATAATCATTATGAAAATAATGGAATACCTCATCTTTTGTTTTTCCCTCCCAGCCCTTGCCTATTTCCCACTCCCTAATACGTTCATCGTAAATAATTTTTTCTGCTGAAAAATTTAATTTTTCATTAAATATTAACGTAGTCTGTTTGGCTCTCTCAAGTGGTGAAGAGATTATTAAATCAATTTTTTTATTAAAACTATTTATAGATTTCAATACTTGCTCTTTACCTAATTCGGTCAGTGCCGCATTATTTTGAGAATTTTCGTGAAAAATTTTATCAACATTATTTTCCGCTTCCCCATGTCGCATCACAAAATATCGATTGCCAGATTTTTTGGTTTTTGATTTTAAATCATCCTTTGAATTGACGAACATCATTTCCCCAGATTTTGATTTCCAAATTGGCAAGGGACTGGCCCAATAACGATTGCGGGAAATGGTCCAGTCGGGAGCAGACTCCATAATGTTTCGAAAACGTCCTTCTTTTAAATAACTCGGAACCCAATTGATAGACTTGGCACAGTTTAATAAATCATTTTTAACTTTCCCGATATTCACAAACCAAGATGGAAGCGCGTAATAAAGAAGTGGAGTTTCGCAACGATAACAATGCGGATAAGAGTGAATTATTTTTTCTTTAGCCAGAAGAGTGCCCACTTTGGCTAAATATTTAATTATTAAAATATCTGCTGATTGAGGGTCTTCTTTCGGTTTCACTTTAATTCCAGTAAAATCTAAAACTTCTTTCGAAAAAGTTCCGTTCGGTTCGACATGTCGGATGAAGGGAATATTATTTTTCTTCGCCAAATTCATATCATCTTCGCCGAAGGCTGGCGCCTCATGGGCAATCCCCGTCCCTTTGTCCAGAGTGACAAAATCCGCATGCCAAACTTTCCAAATATTTTCTTTGTTCGGCATTTCAATATTTTTATAATAATCAAATACTGGTTCATAAGATTTTCCTACAAGTTCACTGCCTTTTATTTTTTTTATTATTTCCGGATTATTGAATTTGTCTTTTAGATTTTCAAAAAGATTATTGGCAACAATAAATATTTCTGCACCATTCTCTCCATGATTTTTTACAAAAATGTAATCCAAATCTTTATTCACCGCAATCGCAGTATTCCCCGGCAAGGTCCAAGGAGTCGTGGTCCAGGCCAGCAAAAAAGTATCCTTTTCACCGACAATGCGAAACTTTACATACACTGAGATATCGGTGATGTCTTTATAGCTATTGTCCATCGCGATTTCGGAATTCGCAATTGGCGTTTCGCACCTTGGACAATAGGCAAGCACCCGTACACCTTCATAAAGTAACTCTTTTTTATTGAGTTCCCCCAACGCCCACCAGACACTTTCGATGAAAGTGTTATCCATCGTTTTATATGAATTATCAAAATCAACCCATCTGCCGATACGGTTAATGGTCTTCTCCCATTCAGCCACGTAAGTTAAAACTTTGCTTCGGGCATGTTCGACAAATTTATCTATGCCTAATTCTTCAATCGCTTTTTTGCCGGAAATATTTAAATCCTTCTCTACAATGTTTTCAATCGGCAATCCATGACAATCCCAGCCCCAACGGCGGGGCACAGAAAAACCACACATCGTCTGATAACGTCCGATAACATCTTTCACCGTGCTACCCAAGATATGTCCATAATGCGGAGTACCGGTGGCAAAAGGTGGTCCATCGTAAAAAACATATTTCCCTTTTGGCGCTTTTTTTTCTAAAGATTTCTCAAAAATTTTACTTTCTTTCCAAAATTTTAAAATTTGCTCTTCTTTTTTAGCAGTTTCTGACCTACTTGTCTCGAGCTTCGTCGAGAGATTATTTTTAGCATCCATAAATAGATATTAGCAAAAAATTTGCTTTTTTACTACATTTTCTCTGGGGCTTGGATACCAAGGAGATGCAATCCATTTTTGATTACGATAGAAAAGCTTTCCGTTAAAGCAACTTTATAAGGAGAGGACGAGTCATTTTTGTCCACGATTTGCGTATTGCCATAAAAACTACTGAATGCTCTAGCCAAATTTATTAAATAGTTTGCAATATGATGAGCTTGCAATTCTTCCGCACTATGTAAAACAACTTCTGGAAATTGATACAATATTTTTTCAACTTCTGTTGTTCTCCAATCACTTGGCTGTTTAACCGCCAAATAAATATTTTCGTTTCTCGCTTTTTCCAAAATTGACTTAGCTCTCACATATGAATATTGCAAATATGGACCTGAGTCTCCTTTTATATTTAAAATTTCCTCCATATCAAAAATAATATCTTTCAAGCTTTCACGTTTTAAATCATTAAATTTCAATGCACCAATTGCAACTTCTTCTTTTATACTTTCGTTTATAACACCTGCTCTTTTTTCTGCTTCATTCAGAATGTCTTCAAGCCATATTACATTGCCTTTTCTAGTACTCATTTTGCCATCTTGGAAACGATACAAGGGTTTCAAGGTCGCCCTGAAGCAAGTAGCCTCCCTTGTTGATTG
>CAITSL010000035.1 GCA_903895055.1 uncultured bacterium | reverse complement strand
GTTTATGGTATGCGAAATATCTATAAACTTTTTTATTTTTATTCCCACGTACTTCGACTTTGTCGCCTTCCTGCACCTTACTACCAAGCACCGCGCGTTTGCCGTTGATAAAAACATCGCCTTTGGAAACAAGAGCATCCGCTCCGTCTCGAGTGGCAATTTTCTGATGAGCCAAGTATTTATTAATGCGCATTGGGAATATATCCATTGGCTTACTCTAGCACACTTCTATTGTTTTGTGGGCGAGATAGGAAGGGTTGGTCTGATTGAAATAGTTTGCGCACTAACACTGCCATCAGGGTTGGCTGTGCCTTGCACGGTTACCTCTGTGCCTACTGCTAAGTCGCTACTTGACCCAGTTGCCATCTTCGATATCGCTGTTTGACCGGTGTAAAAAACTATTTTTGAACCAGTCCCCGTAGAAGCTGTCCCATTTGCATTTGGACCACCCGGAGCACTTAACTCTACGGTAATGCTATTAGCATCTTTTGCAACGATTTGTCCGAAAACATTTCCGCCTCCCGTTCTCATACCTCTCTGGACGCCATTTCCAATTACATTCCGCATTGTAAAACCATTAGCATCTTGCGCAGGCTGTGCTTTACTTTTTGCGCTAGCATACATATCGCCGGCATAAAAGAAAATAAGTGCTACCACTACAAATCCTACTACTAACCAAATTGTTTTTTTATTTTGCATATTTTTTATATTTATTAACTTATAGTTTTTAACTATTAAATGACGACCTATTCATACCTCAATGCGTCAATTGGATTAAGGGACGAAGCATGCCTGGCCGGATAATAACCAAAGACAATTCCAATCAATGCCGATACTCCAAATGCCAGCAGTACTGAAGATAGCGAAACTGAAGCCTGTACAATTCCCAGATAACTTATAATAAAAGCAATTAGCCAACCTAAGATAATTCCCATAAAACCACCAGTAAAAGTAAGCACCACCGCTTCAGTTAAAAATTGGAAGTTGATGTCTCTTCGCTTCGCGCCGATCGCTTTGCGTAATCCAATTTCGCGAGTTCGTTCAGTGACAGTCGTCAACATCATGTTCATAATGCCAATTCCGCCTACCAAGAGCGAAATGCCAGCAATAGCTGCGAGCAGGGTGGTAAAAGTACTTGTCACCGAAGAGGCGGTTGCAATAATATCTGCTTGATTCATTGTATTAAAATCAACCTTAGTTGAGTCGGTGATGTTATGTCTTGCCATAAGTAGACCAGTAATGTCCGTTTGCACTTGGGAGGACACATTAGAACTCTCTGCTGAAACATCTATTTCACTTAAATATTTATTACCAGACAGGTATCTCTGTGCAGTTGTGTACGGAACATAGATTACGTCATCAGTGTTGGAAAATCCGGAACCGCCCTTGGCTATGGTGATACCTATTACGCTATATTCCATTCCTGAGATACGAATTTTTTGTCCAACGACTCCAGTTGCTCCTACCCCAAATAAATCATCGCGGGTTGTGGGTCCAAGGACTGCTACTTTTGCACCACTTGACACATTTTGACTTGATATGAAATTACCTTCATCAATAGCAATATTTCGGACAGTTGAATAAGATGGCTCTGTGCCAATGATACTTGTGTTAGTATTTGTGCCAGTTGCCACCACTTGCTTTCGAGAAGATACTTCCCGCACTACTCCTGCCACGTTTGAAATTTGAGATTCTATTGCATCGGCATCCGCCACGGTAAGAGTTTGAGCTCCTCCTCGGGCGCCACTAGGCCCCCCGAAACTTCTTTGAGCTCCTGGCATGACCATTACCAAATTTGCTCCGATCGACTGGATACTAGAAGAGATGGAATTTTGAGCTCCAGTCCCGATAGCAGTCATGGCGATTACGGAACCGATGCCGATAATAATCCCAAGCATCGTAAGTCCAGTACGAACTTTGTTGCTCGACAAAGCGGAATATGTTTCTTTTAAAACGTCGTAGATTTTCATGTTAAATATGTTTATGAATTATTTTATCTTCGACCAATAGTCCGTCTCTAATGAAAAGAACTCTATCTGCATGTTCCGCTACATCTTGTTCGTGAGTAATCAGAATAACGGTGCGTCCCAGCTCTTTGTTTAATTTTTTAAAAGTTTCTAATACGATTTCTCCTGTTTTTGTATCTAAGTTTCCAGTTGGTTCATCTGCCAAGATTAAAGTTGGATTATTTACCAGCGCACGTGCTATGGCTACGCGCTGAATTTGACCGCCGGAGAGCTGATTGGAAAGGTGATGAAAATGCTCTTCGTCCAGACCGGCGGAAATCAAAGCTTCCCGCGCTCTTTTTTCACGTTCGTCGGAAGCGACTCCTTCATAAACGAGTGGCAACATCACATTTCGGAGCACAGTTGTTCTTGGCAATAAATTAAATGATTGAAAAACGAAACCGATTTTGTCCTTGCGAGTGTCTGCTAATTGATCATCAGAAAGAGTTGAAACATCTTTGCCGTCCAAAAAATATGTCCCGCTGGTTGGGCTATCCAACGCACCCAGAAGATGCATTAAAGTTGATTTACCAGATCCGGATGGACCCATAATCGCCACAAACTCTCCATCTGCCACAGTAAAAGAAACCCCATTTAAAGCATTGAATTCCACGTCTCCTGTTTTATACGTTTTTATAATATTTTTTATTTCAATCATTCCATTAGAAATTTTAATTAATCTCTCGGACCACCGCCTATCCCTCCCAAGATACTTTTGGTTGAAGTTGTTTTTGTTGTAATGCTGGCAGTAGAACCAGTAACTGTTTTAGTCACTACTTGATCGCCTTCTTTGAGTCCCGAAATAATTTCGGTGTTGGCATCATCAGAAATACCAATTTCGACAATTTGATTTATCGGCGGGGTGGCAGAAGGAGAACCCTGGACTCCGGCAATTGGAGCTGGTAGGGCAGTAGAAAACATTTGCACGTAGCTGGTACCGTTCTGCGTTTTTACCGCACTGTTTGGGACAGTTAAAACATCTTGTTTAATGTTGGTGATAATATCGGTATTGACACTCATTCCGGGCTTTATTCGCGCATCAGTAGTATCAAAACTTATTTTTACATTATAGTTGACAACTCCGGAAGATACAGTGCCGACAGAATCAATTTGTACCACTTGGCCTGCGATGGTTAAATCAGGAATGGCATCAAATGTGACAGTTACTTTTTCTCCCAAGGCTATTTTGGCCACATCCACTTCATTGAGAGAGATGATAGCTACCTGCTTCGTGGTAATAAGCGTTCCCAAAGTTGTTCCGGAACCGGCAGTGTCTCCTTTTTGAACAGGAATACTGGCCACAACTCCATCAAAAGGAGCTCGAATATAATAATCGGACAAATTTTGCTCGGCATCCGACAGAGAATTTTGACTCTGTTTAACGGTAAGTTCTGTAGTTTGCATATTCAAATCACTGCTGGGAAAAGCATTCTTATCGTTTGAAATATTTGTTTGGGCGGAAAGCAAGGCGGAGAGATGCCCGTTGATTGTACTGGTATATCCCGAAATAGTGGTTTGATAAGAAGCATAATCGGAGGTTCGCCCGGTATTTTGTGAAAGAAAATTTGTATAATCATTGAGATCTTTTATGGCATTGGCCAGAAGTTCGGTTGTCTTATAAGTTTCGCTGATTACCGCGTCAATATCACTTTGTTTGGAATTATAATCGATTACGCTAAAATCACCTTTATTTTTTTCGTATGCCGTTTCGGCGCTATAATATGCCGTCTCGGCTGTGTTTCGGTAATTTATCCCAGTATTTCCACTGTTTCGGGCGGCATTATCGGATAGATTGTTTTGAGCTAACATATTGTTTATTCCGGTGAGAGTAGAAAGCAAATCTAAGAATGTATCAGAAACAGCATTGAAACCGTTAACGTAATCATTCGATAAGGTAGTATTAAGACTCGTGCTTGAATTTTGAAGTTGCAGTTTTTGCAGTGCCAAATTTGCGTTTTGTAAATTTATCTCCGCATCTCGAACTGTTTTCTCTGCGTTGGTGGTATCAATTGTGAAAAGAGTCTGACCTTGTTTAATTTGATCTCCAGGGGCTACATTGACACTCATGATCGTACCTGAAACACCCGATTTGGGAGTTAGACCAATTTGGTTCAGAGCGGAAACTTGGCCGCTTCCGGAGATCAGCGAAATGATTGTTCCCTTCCCAGCCGTAGTCATAACATAGCGAGTTTCACCGCTCCCGCTGGTAATTTTACCGTATCCCCAATACCCAATAAAAAGGATAATTATCAATGCGATTATACTGACTGTTTTATGTGAAGAAATATAAGTTTTAATTTTGTTGAAATAATTCATTTGGTGTTGGTATTATTCTAATAAATTTTGCTTCGATTTGACCCTGACTATCAGGGGAACCGATCACCACGATAAAGTCATCAATGGCCAGATCGCTTGATTTAATTTCCATTTTCATCTTTTCTATTTTCGTATCGTCTTTTATCAAAACTACTTTTTCGAGATTGTCTTTGTCTTGTACTATAATAGTGGGCAATTCTATTTTAATTATTTTGCCAATTGCTCCATGGGCATTGGGAAAATTGTTTTTGCCAAAATCTGAACCCTCTGGCATCATCCCGAAATTGCGTCCATAATTTTCTTCCCACGCGCGACCAAAAGAGGCCTTGTGGAAACCAACTGAAACTCCGGCCGAGAAAATCAAAATTAAAACTATTACAATTCCGACCCCATATAAAATTCCTACTAAAATTTTTGACTCAAAAAGCTGCAACATTTTCTGATGTATTTTTTGCATATAATTTAAATTGCCACATAGGACGGTCCTATGTATTTTTTATTATTAATAATTTGTTTGATGATATAGCGTAGGGATAAAAGAAAAACAAAAATGAGAATCAATGAAAAGACAACGCTCATAGTCGGCAAGGATTCAGCCAGAGAGAAGATAAATTCTTTCCAAAAAGAAGAGAATAATCCGCCTCTTGAAAAGGCTAAAGACAGATATTCATAAAAACCGGATTGGGTAAAATCGTTGGCCAAAATTTTGAACATCGGGATAAATCCTATCAAGGAAGCTAGCCCCAAAGAAGAAAAAGACACCAATTTCAGGTAAGTAATGTGTCTATTGCGCACAGTAATTTTGCGCCAAATCTCCAGCACCAATTCGTTACTTGGTTCATATTTTGCGGCCTGAAAGGCTCTTTTTAGACTTTCTTCCATATTTATATATACGGAGAGGAACTTATTTTGGTGCAATTAGTTTAAAAATCTTTCTTGGTCTTTCTTGAAGAAAAGGACCGAGATATGATAAATAGAATAAGTTATGAAAAAGGCAGCGAGTACGTCGATAGAGTAGTGGTAATGACCTAGGAGTACGACAACGCCAATAAAAACCGAATAGGCCAAGAAGATGTAACGGAGGGTTTTATTTTTCCAAAATAGGAGTGCCATCAGAAAAGCGAGGCCGGTATGGCCGGAAAAAAACAAATCTCCGCCAAAAGTAAACTTGCTTATAAAATTACTGCTCATAGTGATTGCTTCAGTCGGGAAGGGACCTAGGTGAGTCAAACTGATAAAGACTGACCGGATAACGGTGAAAAGAGAAATGCTCTTTAGAGTGAAAGGAAGCTTCTTTGGGTTATGAAGAAGCAGTCCTGCTACGAAAGTAAAGAGGACGAGTGGACCATAAACGAAAAAGAGATCTACGTCGTATACCCGAGTGTTGCTCAAAATAATGTCGGTGACGGAATTGCTGATTTTCTCGGTAGCATAAGTGCCGGCGACAAAATTTATATAAAGACTGAGGCCAAGATATAAAAAACCTATCAACAACGAGATTAAAAAATTTTTATCTTTAAACGCCACCTTCCATTTTTGCATTATGTCTTTCATATTAATTTTTTAGTTCTTCTAATTTTTCTACTGCTTTGCGAATTCTCTTTAGTTCATTTTCTCTAAACCAGGGAATCTCATGAAAAGTTTCGACGCCAAAGACTCTTGAATTTTCTCTTTGGTGTATTGCGAGATTTTGTCCCAAAGTTTCTCCATGGGTTTCTTTTTGTTCTTTTACTTCTCTAGTCAAACTGGCTGACTTTGTCGTTAGGTCCTCCAATCCATAGATTTCGGTTACTTTAGTTTCAGGTTTTAGTTTCACTCCTTTTCTAAAAGAAAGAACAACATCTGTTATCGCTTTTTTCTTCATTTTTTTCTGTTGCTCTGAAATATTTGGGAGTATTCCGCGTTTTGCTAAAGCATTATTTATTTTTTTCATAAATTCCGGATTTTCTTTTCCCATCGTAGGCCCATATTTATCTCCTGAAACTTTATCGTTAAGAGGGGAGCCCAACCATACTTGTGGGCCCTTCATTTGGGAACGGCTGAGAGAGATAGGGTTTTGTGCCTTGATAGTAATTTTTGGTACCCCTTTATCTTTTAGTTGACCAACTTCTTGGGTAAATGATCCGGTTTCTAAAAGTTTCTCTCCAGTTATGGCGGAAAGGCTTCCTCCCCAAGAAATTCCATAAAGTTCAATATCTAATTTGGCATCTTTATTGTTTTTTACTATGTCTTTTTCAATAAATTCTGCGAAAACAGCACTCATTGCGCCAGTTGGATCTTTTTTGAAATTTTCCATAAATTCCGGGGACATTGTGCCGAGTTTATTAACCGGTGTCCCGAGCATCAATACTTCAAATGGTTCGGCTTCTTCACCATTTTTAATTTTTTCAAGAGCAGAAGGAAGTTTGCCGATACATTGGTGCATTGATTCTCCGGCGAAATGTAATGGTCCGTTGTCGGTCAAGTCTCCCTTAAGAGGTGCACCAGGAAAAATAAATTCACGTCTTACAAGTTCGGAATTGTTTTCTGATTTTTTAGTTTCTGCTTTTTTGCCGGTACTTTTTTCGTAAAGTTTTTTGGTAAAACTATTCATATCAATTCGGGTGTAGGGGAAAGAAATACCAAACTTTTCAGATTTATAAACCTGAACGTTCTCTATTTCTAAATTTAAAAAAGTATCAAAAATTTCTCTTACTTTTTTGATTTCTTCCGGGTTACTCCCATATTCTTTCTCGTATTCTTTTATTCCGTATTCGCCGTGAGGAAATGTTATCTCCTCATTCCTTGCTTCGATATTTGGTTTTTCAAAATTGTTTTCCATTCCCATATTAAAAAGTTTACCCCTAAAGAAGGAGAGAGTCAATTTTCTTTATTTTATCTCTTTTACAAAATTATCAATCGCTTCAGACATTTCCTTGACGGCATTATGATGGATATCATGATCATATTTGGGGATTTTTACAAATTTGGAATTTTTTATTTTTTTGGAAAAAGCGATGGCGTTTTTGATCGGAACGATTGTATCCTTTTCGCCATGGATAATTAACACTGGTATATTTATTTTTTCCAGTTCATAATCTTGTCCCGGCCGAAAGGATTGTCTGATGGTATAAAACTGGGAACGTAATCCGGTATTTCTGGTGTCGGCATAATTTCTCTCAGGGCTCCAATCCCAATTTTTTATTTTACTATAATCTACATGTCCGCGAGTCTTTGGATTGAATGGGAAAAGGCTAATAATATTGGTCATTACTTTTAAAACCGGTTGCATAATTTTTAAACGAAAATCACCTTCCTCGAAATCCTCAGTAGAGGTAAAAACCAAAGCCAGGACTGTTTCTCTGTATTGTTTAAGATACTCTCTCGCAATTAAGGTAGCAAAAGAACTACTAATCAACACAAATTTCCCTATCTTGAGAAAGGTGACTAGATCATGCAAGTCGAGGGCAAAATTTTTTACCGAATAGTCTTCATAGTTTGGATATTTTTTTGAGTTGCCGTGTCCGCGAATATCGTAAGTCAAAACATTATATTTATTTTCAAATATTTTTTCATAGGGCCGCCAAGCGGAACAAGAGCCGGAAACTCCATGTACAAAAACGAGAGTTATCCGGGCTGGCTTCCAATCATTGGTGCGGTAGTAAATTCTGTTATCGAAAAATGATTCTTTCATTTTTTTTCTAAAGCGCTATAATAAATATTTTCTAATTTATCAACGCTTCTTTCGATATCATAATTTTTACTTTTTTCCAAACTCACCTTGCCCATTCTTTCGCGGAGATCTTTATCAGCTATTAAGGTGATTGCTTTTTCTGCCAAATCCTCGTGATTTTTTGTCTCAAACAAAAAGCCGTTTCCATCCACAAAAAATCGCGAGGCGCTCATTTTAGCATCGGAAATAATAATCGGCTTGCCACACGCTTTCGCTTCGAGTACCGCCATGCCTTCAAGTTCGGCCAAAGAGGGAAGGACAAAAATATCACAAGCGTTAAACGCCAAGATTTTATCTTTTTCGCTCACTAATCCTAAAAACGTGATATATTTTTCTACCCCCAGATCACGAGTTAGTTTTTCTAATTTTTGTCTCAAATATCCATCGCCCACCAGCATAATATGGGTATTAGGATGTTTTTTGATAATATGCGGGACTGCTTTAATGAGAGTATCAACCGATTTTTCTGGGAACAGACGTCCGACAAAAAGCAATTTTACCGCACCTTCCGGAATACCGAATCTCTGATAAAAATCACCGATTGGAAGTGGTCTGAAATCTTTTATATTTATGCCATTACTGACCACATGCGATGGCTGATTTTTTCTACTCAATTTATCCAGCAAGGTGCGGGCCATTTCGGATGGATAAATCAATGTTTCGGCTTTGCCATAAGTCCAAGCCAGATAGGAATTCCACATTTTATTTAAAGTTGGTTGAATTATTTTCGGCAGATCCATAAAAAGATTTTCCGGTTGAGAGTGCGAGTGCGCAACCATTTTGATGCCAAGGGCACGGGCAGCCTTGATGGCTACCACGGACCCAGACATGGGTAAAATAATGTGGATGACATCAATCTTTTCATCCCGGAATACTTTTTTTAATTCTCTGACCGTAGGGAAAGCCAAATACCAGCCACAGGATTTTGGAACGGGGAGACTACGATAGCGATAGGCTTTGATACCATCATGCCAGCTGTGATTTTTATGTTCCTTGGATTTTGCGCCGATAAAAATAACATTATGTCCGCGTTCTTTTAATAGTTTAGCAAAACGCAGAGTTGAAACTACCACGCCGGATTTATTACTACCGATCGGGTCGCAAATCATAGCGATATTTAATTTTATTTTAGCTTCTTTTTTATTTTCCATTTTGGCGTTTTTTCTTCAATTTATAAAAGACAAATAGGCCGACTGCCAGCAATACCGCTATCGCGCTTATTATTTTTGCATAATTATCCAAATATACCGCGATTTGTTTATAAGCATGGCCGAAGAAAAATCCGATAGCAAGC
The DNA here is from genome assembly GCA_903895055.1 of uncultured bacterium. Classification (GTDB taxonomy): domain Bacteria; phylum Patescibacteriota; class Minisyncoccia; order Phycocordibacterales; family UBA9973; genus UBA9973. The sequence continues at coordinate 33,703 of CAITSL010000035.1, read as the reverse complement.
AAGACTCCAAATTGTAAGATGTCCGTCAGGATGCAGATTCTGGTATATTTCCAATATGGAATTTTCAATACTCCGGCCGCCATCAATCCACTGACCCCTACGCCATGAATAAATTTTGAAGCAACAATTGCTTTGTTGTTGTTGGCCTGAAAATATTTTTTTGCATTTTCCAATTTTTCTTCGGTGACTCCGAAATAGAATATCAACTTATGAAATGTTTTACTGCCAAATCTTCCAAGAAAATAAAAAATAGAATCCGAAACAAAATCTCCCAAAATTATTATTGGAAAAGCGATCAAGACATTAAAAATGCCCAAGGAAACTAAAAAACCGCTGATAACGGTGGCAAAAGGACCCTCGATTACAATAATCGGGAAAAGGATTAAATATTTATATTTTATAAGCAACAACAGAATGGTAGTCATATTTATATGAAGATTATTATAACATTTTTCGCAAAAGGAGAATGGCGCGCTGGTGATAACTTTTAACCGTGTTTTCTGGTTTTTCCAAAATTTTTCCGATTTCCGAAAAGGTCATTTCTTCCTGATAGTGAAGGGTGAGCACTGTTTTGTAATTGATTGGAAGTTTTTCCAACAATTTATTTAAAAATGCCTCATCCTCTAATTTTTGCCAAACTATATCGGGCAACGGATGTTCATCGGGAATCGTTTCCGAAAAAGAAAAATCATTCTCATCATTTTCTAAATCAGAAAAATTTAAAAGTTTTTTCTTTCGTAGAAAGTCAGTAGTTGTATTTTTGGCGATAATAAAAAGCCAGGTTTTGAAACTTGCCTTCTTGGCATTGAAGCGATTGATATGTTTCCAAGCTTTGATAAAAGTTTCTTGCACCAAATCAGGGGCGTTTTCTCGGCCAGCTAGATGAGCCACAAAGTTAAAAAGTGGGGAAGTATAGCGGTCTATCAAAAACTTGAATGCTCTCTTGTCGCCTTTTTTATATAGTTTAATTATTTCTTCGTCATTTTGATCGGATAACATCAATTAAATATAACACAGAAATTGAACCAATTTAATGCATGTGCCCTCAGTAGGAATCGAACCTACATCGCAAACTCCGCAAGCTCGCATTCTATCCATTAAACTATGAGGGCATACTTATTTATTCTAACATACATCAAAAGAGGGCATGTTTTGTTAGACTAACAGTTTTATAATTAAAATCCAAGCGCTTCCATTATTTTCTCCGACGGGTGTTCCCTCATTTCTTCTTCCGGCACGTCGTGCGAGAGCATTAAATTGTGAATTTTTACCACGGAATCTTCTTCGATCGGCACTGAAAAAATGGGCACAAGCAATCTTTGCGATTTGATAAAAAGAGCCGGGGGCATTATTTTGCCGTCGTCGGACAATGCTTTCTGAACCCAGAAGGCGCGAATGTTTTCGTAAGGGTAAATGTGACTGCGGATTTTCAATCCTTTCTCGTTTAATTCATAAAAGACCATATCCGGTTTTTTGATGGCAAAAAATCCGAGCAAGGCTCCGCCAATAATCAAAAACAATGCAAAAAAATAATTGGCAAAAATAAAAGCAGTCAGAGCGCTGGCGAGGACAACCACCCCGAGCGCCCAAAACCAATCCGGATGACGTTCCTTCTCTTCATATTCCAACGCCGACCAAGTGATTTTTTCTTCCATTAAGCAATTATACCAAATGTACCAGTTAAATGTCTATTTATTTGAATGCAAAAGACAGCAAGACGATAGTCAAAGCATTCAGAACCACTAATACCAACACCATTTGCGGTTTCGTTGGAAGGGGATGCCATAAAATATAGATTGTGTAGATTATTGCGACAATCGCCGCGCCAAGAAAGTTTCCTTTGATCATAGTTTAAAGTTTCGGTTAAGTTAATCAAGTCCTCAACCTTTAAGAATTATATCATTTCTCGATACTTTATTTTCATTGCGAATGGTAGAGGGCTTGGTTCACAAATTCAATCATTACCAGTGCGGAGGTGGTGAGATTCGAACTCACGGTACCTTTCGGTACTCCGGTTTTCAAGACCGGTGCACTAAACCACTATGCGACACCTCCGCGCTAGGAACAATTTTCTATTAATTTTACTATTTCTGCATTATATATTTTAATGTTAAAATAAACAAATGGAAAAAGAGATTGGGAAATTGATAATTATTCGGCATCCGGAGTCAGAATGGAACAAACTCGGTCTTTGGACCGGGAAGACGGAAGTACATCTGACAGAATATGGTTTTAAAATGGCGAGAGAAATGGGCGAAGCAATCAGAGATTTAAAAATTGATATGGTTTTTTGTTCTACTCAAATCAGAGTGCGGGAGACTCTGGAAGAAATATTGAAGATTTTGAATTTAGCCGGCAAAATTCCGGAGGAAAAGTCTAGCGTGCTCAATGAGCGTGATTACGGCGACTACACCGGCAAAAACAAATGGGAAATTGAAAAACAAGTGGGTGAAAAAAATTTCCAAGAAATTCGCCGAGGCTGGGATTGTGCTATCCCCAACGGAGAAACTTTAAAAATGGTTTATGATCGCGCAGTACCTTATTTTTTGAAAATAATTTTGCCTCACCTCTTGGCCGGCGAAAATGTTTTAATCGTGGCTCATGGCAATTCCATTCGTGCTCTCATGAAATATATCGAACAAGTTTCGGACGAAAAAACAGGCGATATAGAAATGCCTTTTAACACAATCCTTATTTATACCTTAGACCAAAACGGTCACTCAGAGAATAAAGAAATTCGGGAAATTAAATAAAATAAACAGTCCTTATTTTTTTGAGGACATTAATTTCAGGAAAGAGTCTTTTACTTCCGACCACTTTTTCTTGGCAACGGCAAAAACATAAATGATTTCCAAAATTCCGACCGTGTTTACGATGGCGAGCACCACGAACCAAATCTTGTCGCCTCTTTTCGCCGCTGTCCACAGGGCATAAATCTTCCAAGGCAAAACCCAAAGGATGGTTATTAAAATGATTATTAAATTACTTTTCGGATTACTAAATAATGTTGGATTCATAATAATTACATTATATCAGAAAAGAGTTTTTTGTGCTAATATCTTTATATGCGTTTTTTAGGCATTGATTATGGGACCAAAAGGATAGGCCTGGCTCTCTCAGACGAGCTCGGACATTTGGCTTTTCCAAAAGAAATAGTTTTAAATGATGTGGATGTTTTGGAAAAAATTGGGGAGATTTTGAAAAAAGAAAAAATAACTGAAATTGTGATCGGCGAATCAGTAGATTTTTCCGGCAAATTAAATGCGCTGTCCGCCAGAATTGAGAGTTTCATCTTAGAGCTTGAAGATAAATTCGGAATTCCGATTTACAAGCAAAAAGAATTTTTAACTTCAGTAGAAGCCCGAAAATCCGGCAAAAATAAAAAGACTTTAACTCAAAAACAAACTCACAGTAGATTAAAAGATAAAAAAAGAGGGCATATTGACGCTTCGGCTGCAGCGCTTATTTTACAAAGGTATTTAGATAAAATAAACAAATGATTTCACTAGAAGATTTTAAAAAAGTGGAAATAGTGGTGGGTCAAATTTTGTCCGCTGAGAAAATTCTCGATACTGACAAATTACTCAAGTTGTCGGTGGATTTAGGTCCCGCCTCCGCCCTAGCTTCGGCGGGCGAAGGAAGAGATCTCAGACAAATTGTTTCGGGTATTGCCCCGTATTTTCCAGACTGCTCCATTTTAATAGGCAAAAAGTGTATGTTTGTGGCAAATCTAGAGCCTAGAATGATTCGCGGATATGAAAGCCAGGGTATGATTTTGGCTGTGTCCACCGAAGACGGGCAATTTTCCTTACTTACTCCGAACGATAATATTCCGGTAGGCACGAAAGCGCGCTAAACATTAGCGAGAAGAAGGAGAATATTATATAATATCTATATGTCTAGAAGTCTGTTTAATATTTTATTCCCAACCCCCAAGTTTCTGGCTATGCCTTCTTTTGGTTTGGATATTTCGGATGAATCACTAAAGTTTGTAGAACTCATTACTACTCCTTCCGGCATTAAATTGGGAAGATACGGTGAACGCAAGATTCCAATTGGGATTATCGAATCTGGGAAAATAAAAGACCTAAAGAAAATGGAAGAAATTCTGATTGCCCTTAAAAAAGATGAAAAAATAAAATCAGTGCGGGTTTCTCTGCCGGAAGAACAAGTATATTTATTCGAATTTCGGCTAGAAAAGGCAGAACTCGAAAACATTCGAGAAAGCATCGAGCTTTCTCTTGAAGAACACATCCCGATCTCTGCTCAAGATGCCGTGTTTGATTATGAAATATTAGACGAAGATGAAAAAGGTTTTGATATTCAAGTTTCGGCCATCCCTAAAAATATTATTGACGCTTATTTATCTGTTTTCAAAAATTCAGCCATCAGAATCCAGTCTTTTGAACTTGAAGCGCAAGCAGTTTCTCGAGCCGTTATAAAAAAAGATGACCTAGATACTTATATGATTGTTGATTTTGGGCAGAAACGCACTGGGATTTTTGTGGTCTCCGGCGGGATTGTGATGTTTACCTCAACCATAGACATCGGCGGGTTGATCCTGACCAATATGATAGCCAAGAGTTTCAAAATTACTTTTGAAGAAGCGGAAAAAATGAAAAGGAAATATGGACTAGAACGCAACACCGAAAATCGGGAATTGTTCTCGGTCATTTTAAATAACATTTCGATCCTGCGAGATGAGACAATGAAACATTTTATTTATTGGCATACCCACAAGGAAGGAGATAAAGATCATCCTCAGATTAAAAAAATAATCCTGTGTGGTGGAGATTCAAATCTAATAGGGTTGGCAGAGTACTTTTCTGTTAGCACTAAGAACACCGTGGAAATGGCCAACGTTTGGATCAATATCACCAATACAGAAAAATATGTCCCAGAAATTGAATTTGAGCAGTCGCTTTCCTATGCCGCAGCCTTGGGGCTCGCTTTAGGAGATTTTGAATATGATTAATTTAATTCCAATTGAAGAAAAGAAGGAAATTAGAAAAGATTTTTACTATCGATTTTTAGTGGTGTCTTTCGGGATGCTTAGTTTTTTGATTTTTATTTCCTTGATTGCGATTTTACCTGCCTATTTTATGTCTCTCGAGAGAGATATTTCAATGAATAAAAAATTAGAGATGGAAAAGAACGAAGTAATGCCCGAGATTGACCAACAGGCGCAATCGGCAATTAAGGAATTGGATGCCCGGCTTTCTTTACTCGAAAAAGCCACCCAAAATAAATATGTCTTTTCGGAACGAGTAGTAAGCGAAGTCTTGGCCCAAAAAGTACCCGGCATAAAGATTAATAGAATTTCTTATGTGAATGATCCATTGGACGGCAGAAAAGTTAATATCAATGGAATTGCGCAAAATCGGGAACAACTGCTTTTATTCCGCCAAGCGCTCGAAGACGATAGTCTTTTTAAGAATGTCGATTTACCGATTTCCAATTTCGTCAAAGACAGCAATATAGAATTTAATTTAAATCTAATTTCAGTATAATATGCAAAATAAATCTGAAAAAATTTCATTAAGCATTTCAATCATAATCTTTTTACTTTTGGGTATTTTATTTTTCTTCCTTTACCAAAAAATAGAAAATAATATTGGAATATCAAAACAAACGCAAATAAGTCTGCAAACAGAAATGGAGAAACGGCAAGAGATAAAGAATTTCAATGATTCCTTTAAATCAATCGCGATGGATAAAACTTTATTTGAAACACATTTTGTGCAAAGTTCTAACATTGTGCCTTTTTTAAATACAATCGGCCAAATGGCAAGTAGTGTTGGAACAAAATTAGAAGTTTCTTCCATTGAAGTAGCTAAAGACAACACTGGGCTTATCATGGAAATGAATAATACCGGCAGTTTTTTGCAAGTATATAGATTTATAACTTTGCTGGAGAATTCTCCGTATGAATTAGAATTTTCTTCCCTTGATATAAGCACCATCCCGCCTTCACAAACTGATAAAAATAAAAGTACGAAAGGAAAAGTTTGGCAAGCAACATTAAAAATGAAACTTATAAGTTTTATCTAAAATGGAAATAAAATTTTTAAAAATAAAAAAGAACTTTCGAAAGGAAAATCCCAAAATCAACCCGGAGATCTATTGGAAAGTCGTAATTATTTTGGCATTTTTGTTAATGATTGCCTCTTTTATTTTTGCCTACAATCTTTTTGTGGAAACAAACAAAGACGATTTTCAAGCGATTGAGAACAATAACGTACAAACTGGTAATAAAGAAAAGACCAGAATAGAAAACGCTTTGGAATATTTTTCCTTGCGAGCAAAGAAATCAAATGAAATACTCAATTCCCCCACATCTATTGTTGACCCATCATTGTAAAAATGTTAATTTAAACTAACGCGCGCTTAGCTCAGTTGGTAGAGCAGCGCTTTTACACAGCGAAGGTCGGGGGTTCAAATCCCTCAGCGCGCACCAGGCCCTTGTAGTTCAATGGATAGAACGAAGCTCTTCTAAGGCTTTGATGTAGGTTCGATTCCTACCAAGGGCACCACATGAAAATAAAAATTCTCTACGAAGATAAAAATATTTTAGTGATAGACAAACCGTCGGGTATTGTGGTGCATGCGGATGGACGGAGCAAAGAGCCGACTGTCACTGATTGGGTTATTAAAAATTATCCGAAAATGAAAAATGTTGGCGAGCCCATGACATTTCTCGGTAAAGAAATAAAAAGGCCTGGAGTAGTTCATAGATTAGACAAAGAAACTTCGGGAGTTCTAGTTTTAGCAAAAAACCAAAAAGCGCATGAGTTTTTAAAAAGTCAGTTCATGGATAGAGAAATAAAAAAGAAATACATTGCAATTGTTTCTGGTTGGGTCAAAAATGATCACGGAATAATCAATAAGCCGATCGGCCGAAGTCCTTCGGATTTCCGTAGGCGACTTGCCGGACGAGGGGCAAGAGGGGAGCTTCGCGAAGCGATAACGGAATATAAAGTTTTGAAAAGGTTTACGGCTCCGTGTGTTCAAAATTTTTCCTCCTGCGCCCTTCCCCGAGTACGGGGCGGGACCCTCGGAGATAAAAATTTTAAACACACTGCGCCCTTTTCTTATCTTGAAGTAAAACCAAAGACAGGAAGAACGCATCAAATTCGGGTGCATATGAAATATTTGAATCATCCGGTTGTTTGTGATTCTTTATATAATCCGAAAGGACCCCTACCCAGCCTCCCCCTTACTAAGGGGGAGGAGAAAGGAGGGGGTCATTGTCGCTTAATGCTTCATGCCAAATCCATTGAATTTAAAGACTTAAGAGGGAAAATAATCAAAGTAGAATCGCCCGTGCCCAAAGAATTCAAAAAATTCGTTTCATGATATTATTTACTTATGGAAGCAGAAACGCGACAATGCCAAAATTGTAAGCAAGATTTCACCATTGAGCCGGATGATTTTAATTTTTACGAAAAGATGAAAGTTCCTCCGCCGACTTGGTGTCCAGAATGCCGAGTAATTAGGCGTTTTTCTTTTCAAAATACCTGGAATCTTTTTTGGCGCAATTGTGATAAATGTGGAAAACGAACTTTATCTTTATATTCGCCGGAACAAAAGATTACCGTTTATTGTCAGCCTTGCTGGTGGAAAGACGATTGGGATGGTACCGAATATGGAATGGATTATGATCCAACGCGTCCATTTCTAGAACAAATAAAAGAATTAGGCGAAAAAACCCCCTACTCTGCGCTTACCAGTGAATATGTCAGCAATAAAAATTGCAATTATGCGAATGCCCTGGCATGGTCCAAGGATTGCTTTATGATTTTCTGGGCAGATTTTTGTGAGAATGTTTATTATTCTTCTTTGTTAAATACCTTAAAACACAGCATTGATTGCATACGAGGATATTTTTCGGAATTGTGTTATGAATCTATTGGTCTCGGAAAATGTTATCGGACTTTTTTTCCGAAGAATGCGACAATTGTATTGACGTCTGGTTTTCTAGAAATTGTTATGGCTGTACTAATTGTGTGGCTTGCGTAAATCTGCGCGGAGCATCTAATTTTATTTTCAATGTTAAATATTCAAAAGAAGAATACACTCAGAAATTAAAAGAACTAAATCTCGAGTCTTGGAAAAATTTAAATGAGCTCGAGGAAAAAGCGCGAGGATTTTGGTTGGAAAAACCATATCGGGAATATCATGGAAACTCCTTAAATAAAAACGTCACCGGTGAATATGTTTATGAAACCAGAAATTCCAAAGAAATGTATCTAGCCAATGGCGCCGATAATTGCAAATGGTGCCAATTTATAACGGTAAAACCGGCCAAAGATTGTTATGACTATTCTGGTTGGGGGAATAGCGCCGAAATGATTTATGAGGCTACGGTGGTTGGAGAAAAATCCAGCAATGTTTGTTTTTGTTACGAATGCTGGCCGGATTGCATGAATCTGCAGTATTGTTTTTGGAACATTGCGGGGAAAAATAATTTTGGTTGTGTAAATTTGAAGTATAAAAAATATTGTATCTTAAACAAGCAATACAAAAAAGAGGAATACGAGAAATTAAGAGAAAAAATAATGGAAGACATGAAAGTAAATCCTTATGTCGACAAGCTCGGCCGCCAATTTCCATATGGAGAATTCTTTCCGCCGGAATTTACCCAGTTTCCTTACAACAAATCAAACGCAATGCGCTTTTTCCCGAAAACAAAAGAAGAAACAATGTCGGAAGGGTATTTTTGGAATGATGCCGAGAATCCGACTTTTCCGATATCACTGCCGCATGCCAATTTGCCGGATACCATTTCAGAAACCAATGAATCAATTTTGAACGAGACCATCGGTTGCTCAATTTGTTCTCGTGCATATAAAATAATCAAAGGGGAATATGATCTCTTGCGTAAAATGAATTTACCGATTCCGCATGAATGTCCGAAATGCCGAGAAAACAAACGATTTGCCAGAATGACTAAACCGAAACTATATAACAGAACTTGCGCCAAATGTGATGCGGATATTTATACTCCTTATGCTCCTGATATGCCGGAGATAGTTTATTGTGTTAAATGTTATCAGCAAGAATTCAATTAACCCCTTCCCCTCTCCTGACATGAGAGGGGAAAGGGGTGAGGTGTGTTCGCTTTATTCTATAATTTTGTTATATTTTAGATATGTGTGGAATCGTTGGATATATTGGGAAAAAAGAAGCTTGGCCAATTTTGATCAAAGGATTGGAGCGTTTAGAGTACCGTGGTTATGATTCGGCCGGAGTGGCTTTAATGAATCCGGGCGAAATTTTGGTCTATAAAAAAAAGGGAAAAGTTTCAGAGCTTTCTAAATTTGTAAAAAATAAAAGTGATAAAAATATTGGAGGTACGGTTGGGATAGCTCATACTCGTTGGGCAACACATGGTGAACCATCTGATGTAAATGCTCATCCGCATCTTTCTATGGGAGGAAATATCGCAGTGGTACACAATGGCATAATTGAAAATTATCTTTCAATTAAAAAAGTCTTGATAGAAAAAGGTTATAAATTTAAAAGTGACACTGATACAGAAGTAATTTCTAATTTAATTGAGGACATTGTGAAAAGTACAAAAGTTTCTTTTGATGAGGCAGTTCGACTCGCGCTTCTGGAAGTGGTTGGGGCTTATGCCATAGCGGTTTTATCTAAAGATGATCCGGAAACTATTGTCATTGCCAAAAAAGGTAGTCCAGTAGTTATTGGAATCGGAGATGGGGAATATTTTATTGCCTCGGACGCTACTCCGATAATCGAATATACCGATAAGGTTATTTATTTAGATGACAATGAAATGGCGATAATAAAAAACAAAAAGTTAGTAGTAAAAACAATCGGAAATGAAATAAAAAATCCCTACATCCAAAAACTTGAGATGAAAATAGAAGAACTTGAGAAAGGAGGTTTCCCTCATTTTATGTTGAAGGAAATTTATGAACAGCCTCGTTCGATCAAAGACAGTATGCGGGGCAGAGAGAGCGCTAAAGATGGTGTGGTTAAATTAGGTGGTATAGAATCTTTTCAAGATAAATTTTTTAATGCCAAACGGATAATAATTCTTGCTTGTGGCACAAGCTGGCATGCCGGGCTTGAAGCAAAATATTTTTTTGAGGAGATATCAAAAACGCCAACCATAGTAGAATATGCTTCAGAATTTAGATATAGAAATCCGGTAATTTATCCCAATGATCTGGTAATAGTAATTTCTCAATCAGGTGAAACTGCTGACACCTTGGCAGCACTCAATTTAGTAAAAGAAAAAGGCGCCACAGTGTTTGGTGTTTGTAATGTGGTCGGTTCTTCGATTCCACGCGCAACCGATGCCGGAGTCTATACTCATGCAGGTCCCGAAATAGGAGTTGCCTCCACTAAAGCTTTTACTGCCCAGCTGACAGTGCTCCTTTTGATGTGTCTTTTGCTGGTAAATAAGAAAGAAACTTTAAATAAAAAAGAAATTAAAAAATTATTGGAAGAACTTGAAAACATTCCCGAAAAAGTAGAGAAAACACTTTTATGCAATGAAAAGGTAAAGAAAATTGCCGAAAAATTTAAAAATATCAAAAATTTTATTTATCTTGGCAGAGGATACGGTTTCCCCTTGGCGCTCGAAGGAGCTCTGAAGGTCAAGGAAATTTCCTATATTCATGCCGAAGGTTATCCGGCCGCCGAAATGAAGCATGGGCCGATTGCCTTGGTAGATGAGAATATGCCAGTTGTTTTTATCGCTAATCGTGGCAAGTTGTATGAAAAAGTGGTAAGTAATATGATGGAAGTGAAAGCGCGCAAGGGAGTAGTCATTGCTATCATTACAGAAGGTGATGAGAATATTAAAAAAATTGCGGATTTTTGGATAGAAATACCAGAAACTTCCGATGTCTTAGTGCCATTTGTGGCATCTATTCCATTGCAACTTTTGGCTTATCACTTAGCGTCACTTCGAGGTTGCGATATAGACAAACCGCGCAATTTAGCCAAAAGTGTCACGGTAGAATAATATGGAAAAATATTTAGATAAAATAATAAATTTAAAACAAAATCTTGAAAAAGATTTATCGATTTTAATTAAGGGGAAGAAAAAAATAAAAACGGGGGTGTATTTTGGTAAAAATGTTCAGGTAGAGCCCAATGTTTTTTTTGATGCAAGTGGTGGATTAATTTTAATCGGCGACAATACAAAGATAAAAGCTAATAGTATTTTACGAGGGCCACTTTTGATTGGCAAAAATTGTATCATAAATAGTTTTGCTGAAATATCTTGTTCTCGTATTGGAGATGTTTGTAAAATCGGTGGTGAGATAGAACATACAATAATGAGAGAGTATTCAAATAAACAGCATTATGGATTTTTAGGACATTCCTACATTGGGTCATGGGTAAATATTGGTGCTGGAACAAGTGTTTCAAATTTGAAAAATACTTATACGACGATAAAAATGAATGGTGTAGATACTGGGATGCAATTTTTAGGTTGTATTATGGGGGATTATGTGAAAACAGCCTTAAATACTTCAATATTTTGTGGAAAAACAATTGGAGCAAGTGCTCATTTATATGGCACAGTCACGGAAGATATCCCAGCTTTCACAAGTCATGTTTCAGCTGGAAATTTATATGAAATTCCACTTGAATTATCAATAAAAATTCAAAAAGTGATGGCGATAAGAAGAGATGTTAAATTTACCGATGCCGACCAAAAGCATTTTGAAAAACTTTTTAAAGAAACAGCCAAAGATCGAAAATTGGCGAAAGTAAAAAAGGGGAAATTATCATTTTTATAAATTATTCTATGTATTCAAAAAAACTAAATGAAGATATAAAAAAAGAATTAGAAAACCTAAAATTGGCTGGTAAATTTAAAGTGGAAAGGGAATTAGGGGGTGCGCAAGAGGCAGAAGTGAAAATCGAAAACAAAAAAGTTTTAATGTTCGCTTCAAATAATTATCTTGGATTGGCAAATAATAGGGATATTGTTGAAAGCGCCAAAAAAGCCTTAGATTCCTATGGTTTTGGGCTTTCCTCGGTGCGTTTTATCGCCGGGACAGAGACAGTGCATAAAACATTAGAAAAAAAGCTAGCAGAATTTTTGGGAGTGGAAGATGCGATTTTATATTCTACGAATTTTATGGCGAATCTTGGTTTTTTTGCCAGTCTTACCAATGAATCATTTGGAGGCGAGGAGACTCACTTGGATGCCATTTATAGCGACGAACTCAATCACGCGAGTATTATTGATGCTTTTAAACTTTGTAAAAAAGAATCGGTGGTAAAAAGAATTTATAAACATGGTGACCTAGGAATTTTAGAGCAAATGCTTGAAGAAGATAAAGAAAAAAATTATCGCTTTAAAATAATTGTGACGGATGGCGTATTTTCTATGGAAGGGTATTTAGCAGATTTGCCAAAAATAAAAGAAATTTCTGAAAAATATGAAGCTCTTCTCTTTGTTGATGATGCGCATGCGATAGGGGTACTTGGTAAAACTGGCGCTGGCACACCGGAACATTTTAATTTACATGGGAAAGTTGATATTCTTTCCGGAACTTTTGGCAAAGCGCTCGGGGGAGCGGTAGGTGGATATATTGCCGGCAGAAAAGATATCATAGAATTGCTTCGTCAAAAATCTCGCACTTATCTTTTTTCAAATTCCGTACCCCCAGCTGTAGTTATTGCTTCTATTAAAGCGCTCGATTTATTGAAAGAAAAACCAGAGCTCCTAACTAAAGTAAAAGAAAATTCAGAATATTTCAGACGTGGAGCGAAAAAATTAGGCTTTGAAGTTTTAGACGGAATTCATCCGATTGTGCCGGTGATGTTGGGTGATGCGGCAAAAACGCAAGAGATGAGTAAAAAACTTTTGGAAAAAGGACTCTACGTGGTGGGCTTATGGTTCCCGGTAGTACCGGAAGGGACCGCGCGACTACGTTTCCAAGTTTCTGCGGCTCATACCAAAGATCAAATAGATCGTGCTCTTTCAATTCTTTCAGAAGTTGGTAAAGAAATGAAGATTATTTAAATTTGCTCCAGAGGAAGTTTTATGCTAAAGTACTCTCCATGGCAATTGCAAAAAATAAATTAAGCGGAGTAGACATAGAAGCTCGTAGTAATCTCGATTTTCACGCGGGGGACACTGTTCGGGTTTGGTCTAAAATATTAGACGAAAAAGGTAAAACTCGTCTTCAGGCTTTTGAAGGCTTAGTTCTTGCTCGAAAACATGGCAAAGAAATTGGTGCGACTTTTACTGTTAGAAGAGTAGCTTCTGGTGTCGGAGTAGAAAGGATTTTTCCTTTGTTTTCTCCAAGTATCGATAAAATTGAAATAACCAAGAAATCTCGCGCTCGCAGGTCAAAACTCTATTATGTCCGAACCAAAGCAGTAAAAGATGTCCGCCGAAAATTACGTTCCGTGGCGAACAATGTTGAGGAAGGTGATGAAACTATGGAAGCAGAAGTTCCAGCTGAAACTAAAGAATAAAAAATAAAAGAAATATCTTTTTACCGAAAGGTATTTTTTTGTATCAAATAATTAGTAGACGCTATGTCCTTGAGGTGATATAATATAGGGATGGGGAAGAGGGGACCACAACCGAAAAGGATAATAAATGAAACATGGAGTGCAAATTTAGCTTATGCAATTGGCTTGATTGCCACAGATGGATGCTTGGCTAATGATGGACTTTTGATTGACCTGACTTCCAAAGATAGGGAACAATTATTGAATTTTTCTAAATGCGTAGGAGTTGATTTTAAAGTAGGAAGTAAGTGGAATGTTAAAGGAGATGAGTACTTAAGAATACAATTTAAAAATAGATTTTTCTATGATTTTCTTTTGTCTATCGGGCTTACCCCGAAGAAATCATTGACCATGGGTAAAATAAAGATATCCAATAAATATTTTTTTGATTTTTTGCGAGGGTGTTTTGACGGGGATGGGTGTTTTTATTCATATTGGGACCCAAGATGGCGATCCAGTCATATGTTTTATTTGGAATTTGTTTCTGGAAGCAAGAAGCACATTAATTGGTTACAACAAGAATTAGAAAACAAAATAAAAGTGAAAGGTCATATTACCACTGCTTTTAAAAAAAATGGATATTATCAACTAAAGTATGCAAAAAAAGAAGCAATGGAAATAATCAAGAAAATGTACTATAATCCGAATGTTATTTGTTTATCGCGAAAACGAATAAAAATTGGGAAAGCGTTAGAAATAGAGAAAAAACAGCAGCAAAAATATTTGGTAAAATGATGCCCAGGTGATGTAACTTGGTAACCATGTACGCTTGAGGTGCGTATGGCGCAAGCCGTGGGGGTTCAAGTCCCCCCCTGGGCACAAATTTAAAATTAAAATATGAAACGCAAAATAATTTTAGCTTCGACTTCGATTAAACGAAAAGAATTATTGGAAAAGACCGGACTGAAGTTTGAGGTGGTTTCAAGTGATTATGTGGAAGATATGACCTTACCACTACCTCCAGATAAACTTGTGAAATTTTTATCAAAAGGAAAAGCAAAATCGGTTGCTCCTAAATATAAAAATGCAATTATCGTTTCTGCAGACACTATTGCTTGTTTCAAAAGTAAAATTTTTGGGAAACCGTATATAAAAAAGAAAGCATTTGAAATGCTAAATCAATTAAGCGGGCATACGCTTTCGGCTTTTACTGGTTTTACGATAATAGATACAAAAAATGGGAATATAATTTCCAAAGCAGTTGAAACAAAATTAACTTTTAAAAAGTTATCCCCAAAAATGATTAAAGAATATATAAAAAATGGGAAACCCTTGAAATACGCGGGAGCATTTACCTTACGAGACATTGAAGCACGCGGATTTATTCAAAAAATAGAAGGGGATGCAGATAATGTTATAGGTCTTCCAGTGGACACCGTAATGAAAACGCTAAAAAAGTTTGGAATAAAAGTATAATACTATGTCTACTAACTTTGCATATGCAGAGATAGTGGACAAGACGATTTATTTTACAAAAAATTTGAGACGGAGTATATTTGATATATGTTATACACACGCAAAGGGGACAATGGAACAACTAAGACGTTTGGTTGCGATCAACGAATTTCAAAAAGTTCGGCTATTGCCGAAGCGCTGGGGTCGCTCGATGAAATAAATTCTTTCTTGGGAATTTGTAAAGTTTTGTCTGAAAGGGATAAAGATAAATTAATTTTACCTAGTGGGGAGTCTTTTTCAAAAGTTATACATGAGACACAGAAAAATCTTTTTATCATTCAAGCTGAAGTTGCTGGATCCGCAATGTCTATCACGGAAGATAAAATAAAAGAAATAGAAGTAGTTATCGATTGGATAGAAAAAGAACTTCCGCCGATAAAAACCTTCTTTATTTCTGGAGGCTCTGAAATCGCCGTATTTTTCGATATTGCTCGCACGATTGCCCGTCGGGCAGAGAGGAGAGTAATCGGAGTAGCCGACGAAGGCAAAATACAAATAAGTGATTTTACAAAAGCATATCTAAATCGTCTTTCAAGTCTGCTTTATGCATTTGCAAGACTTTCAAACTATAAATTTGGTATAAAGGAAGAAGGTCCTGACTATAAATAATCTTCATTGACATATCATGTTTATTTTACTATACTCATAAGATAGTTAGTTAAACTAACTATTATATATATGACCCTTAAAAAACAAAGTAATTACAAGCTCGAAAAGGAATTTGAAGATTCTATTATCTCTTTTCATTACCGAGTGGTAAATGAATTACGTAAGAAATCTAAGGAATTTGGGCTTTCTGTTTCCCAAATGGAGGTGTTGCACTTTGTGGTTGAACATAAAAATCCGACCATGAAAGATATTGCAGAACACTTACAAGTGAAGCCTCCTTCTGCCACGACGATAGTTGAGACACTTTGCAAAAAGAAATTATTAAAAAGGGAAGAAAGCATTAAAGATAAAAGAATTACAAGGATTACTTTTACTGAAGGCATATGGAAGTTTTTCAAATCTTTTAAGAGTAAAAAGATTTTGATTTTGAAAAGTATTTTTTCTAAATTGGACAATAAAGAAAAAAAAGAATTAATCAGAGTTATCAATATTTTAAATAAAAAATAATATTATGAAAAATAAAATTACAAAAATCATAGGATCCCCCAAAATTGTTGTTCCAATAACGCTTTTGATTGCTCTGGTTGCCGGATTTTTTGTTTATCAGTTTGTCGGTTTTGCTCCTAAAAATAAAATTGGTAACCAAACAGCCGGCGTTTCCACTGGAACGGTTCGGGAAGATGGTCAAACAATTGATTTGGCTTTTCCAAAAAGTGGCAGAGTAAATGCTGTTTTAATAAAATCTGGAGATTTAGTCAAAAAAGGTCAAATATTGGCAAACCTAGACTTTGCGGATGTGAGTGGGGCGTTTGAAATCGCAAAAGCAAACTACGAGAAAGTCTTAAATGGAGCCACTAGCACGGACATAGACGTGGCCAAAGCCCAAGTGAAAACGGCCCAAGTGGCACTAGATCAGATAAAAATACAGCAAGATATTTTAGTAAAAAATGCCAAGAAGAATCTTTTGAATTCTGGCTTTATTGTCACCACTGATGATCGATTGAGCACTGCAACTCCTCCCGTTATTTCGGGTACTTATCTCAAGGATGCCGAAGGCCAGATTATTATTGATACCTACAATTCTTCTGGTGGCACTTCTTTTAAAACTTCAGGCCTGATTGAAACTACTGGCATGGAGAGTACCGAAATACCTCAACCTATCGGGGATACTGGACTCTTTATTAAATTTTCGAATACCGTTGACCGAACTATCTGGATGCTTAGTATTCCAAATACTGCCTCTCCCGGTTACACGGCCAATCTAAACGCTTACCAAAATGCTCTCGCCACGGAAACCCAGACAATTGCCAACGCTACTGCTTTCTTAAACCAAGCACAGTCGGCTCTTGTTTTGAAACAAACTACTGCTCGGCCGGAAGACGTTACTGCTGTCTTGGGAGCGCTTCAGGTGGCGGAAAGCGCTTACAAGAATGATTTTATTTATGCCCCAGGAGATGGATTAATCACAGTGGTAAATTTAAATGTCGGAGAAATTGCCTCGGCTAACCAGAGAGTTATCAGCATGATTTTAAAAATAAATAATCAATAAAAACAAATGAATGAAGAAAAAAAAATAATTGAAGACATAGAAGATATCGAAAAAAAACTTGAAGAAGAGATAAAAAAAAGTATTTTTTCCAAACCCTGGGTGCAGAGTGTCACGGGGATGGTGCTTATTGCGGTCCTTTTGGTAATTTTTATATTTTGGAGAATCTTAAGCAATCAAATAAAAATAGATAATTCTTTTATTGATGTTCCGATTATCAATCTTTCCCCAACCACGGCGGGGATTCTCAATGAGATTTATGTGAATGTTGGAGAGGAGATAGAGCCGAATACCGAGGTGGCGAAAGTCGGCAATGAAACTATTGTGTCCAAAGTCGGAGGAATTATCGTCTCGGTCAATCACGAAGAAGGACAAGTTTTTTCTCCAGGGATCCCGGTGGTTTCAATGGTGAATCCTGACGACGAAACAGTTGTTGGCCAAATAGACGAGAATAAAGGACTCTCCGAGGTTAGAGTCGGGCAAATTGCTACTTTTACCGTAGATGCCTTTGGCAGTAAAAAATTTCAGGGGGTAGTGGAAGAAATAAGTCCGATTTCTGACGAAAGTGGAGTGGTTTTCAATATCTCCGACAAAAGGTCAGTGAAGCAATTTAATGTCAAAATCCGTTTTGATATCGCATCCCATCCGGAATTCAAACCGGGCATGTCCGCCAAAATTACTATCTACAAAAAATAATTCTATCAAATGGTAAATCAAAATAATTTACGTTGGTGGATACTTGGCACCGTTATCATAGGGACTTTTTTAGGACGGCTGGATGGAACGATTGTGAATTTGGCTTTGCCGAAAATAATCAGTGATTTTGGCATCACAGTTTCAGCCGCTGGATGGATTGCCACCGCCTATATTTTAGCCAATGCAATCTTTGTGCCTATTTGGGGGAAACTCGGTGACACTATTGGCCGAAAAAAAGTTTACATTTTTGGTTTTTCTATTTTTATTTTGGGTTCAGTTCTGGCTAGTTTGTCTTGGAATTTGTCTTCCATGATTGTTTTTCGAGTCATCCAAGCAATAGCCGCTAGCGCCGACTATCCGACTGCTATGGCGATCTTAGCGGTGACTTTCAGAGAGGGGAAAGAGCGTGCACAAGCGCTCGGTATCTGGTCCGTCTCTTTTGCCGCTGCGGTGGTCTTTGGCCCTTTGATTGGTGGACCACTGATCGATATTTTTGGTTGGCAATCGGTTTTTTTGATTAATTTACCGATCGGTATCGTGGGTATCTTGATGGCGCTTCGCTTTATCAATGAATCTGTTTCGGAAGTAAAAACCAAAGTCTTCGATTGGTGGGGGGCTTTGACTTTAGGCGGGTCACTTTCGGGCTTAGTGCTAGTTCTCGACAAAGGACTTGATTGGGGATGGCTTTCTCCCTCAGCTCTCGTTTGCTATTTTGTAACGATAGTACTATTTGGCTTGTTTATTAAGATAGAGCAAAAATCACCCGAACCGATTGTTGATTTGAAATTTTTCAAAATTCCGGCATTTGTAAATACTTTAGTGAATAATTTTGTGGTTTTTATGGGAATGATGGGAGGTGTTTTTCTTTTGCCGATTTTTGCTCAAACATTTTTGGGCTATACTGCCACCGAAAGTGGTTTCCTTTTTATTCCAATGGCAGTAGCCATGATGATTGCATCGCCCTTGGGTGGAAGTTTTACCGGGAAAATCCAGGCGCGCTATATTATTTTTGGAAGCACTTTGGTTGCCGCTATCGGACTCTTTCTCTTTACCGGAATCGATCCAAAATCAACTGCGCTTGATTTGATCATCCCTCTCGTTATTATGGCATTCGGTTTGGGCTTTGGTATGGCTCAGCGTACCAATATTATCGCTTCAGTAGTTGATCCACATGAAATTGGTATCGCTTCTTCTGTCCTGGCCCTGGTTCGAAATATTTCCGGCGCTTTTGGGATTGCGATTTTTGCCACTATCTTGAACAATTCTACCGAAAGTAATGTTTTGAAAATAAGTCGTTTTAGCACTATCACAACGCACAATCCGGCTATCATTAAAGAATTTATCGCTCTGGTTACCTTGAAAGCGCAAGTGAATGCTTATGCCGATGTATTTCTTATTTCGGCGATCATAGTTTTTATTGGAGCCTTTTTGGCTCTCTTCCTGAAAGTAAAAAATGAAAGAACCGATATCAAAGTGCAAGTGGAATAAAATTTTTTTAGAGCTAGATTTTAAAACGTTTTTCTGGTATAAATTAGTAAGTCGGAGGAAAAGTTTTTTGTAAGTAAGTAAATATGGTGGTTATGGTGTAGCGGTAGCACAGAAGCTTGTGGAGCTTTTAGTTCGGGTTCAACTCCCGATAACCACCCCAGAAAATATGTTTAAAATAAATTACAAAATAAAATATCAAGACATACGAAATTTAGAATTAGTCTCCCAAACCGATGGCTATTTACAGGTCTTAAGAATGAATTCTGACTGGGCTTCTTTATTAGAAAGTAAAGCACGTATTGCTGAAGCGGTAAGTTCTATTGGGGTTGAAGGTACTGTTGTTACGCTTGACCAAGCAAAAGCAATTACAGTTGGCAATAAAAATATTCAAATTGGTGAAAAGGAGAAAAGAGAGTTCGTGGGATATTATGAATCATTGCAATATATTAAAAAGAATATTAATGAAGAATTGACAAATAATTTTCTTCTTAGAATTCATGAAATGATTACGAGAGGAGATAGAAACTCGTATCCTGGTAAATTTAGGGTTGACCAAAGAGGGGTACAGGGCAAAAAAGGTAAACTCATTTATAAGGCCCCGCCCCCGGATCATTTAAGTTTTTTAATTCGCGAATTTATTAAATGGTTTAATAAAGTCTCAAAAGATAAAAATTTTTCTCCTGTTATCGCTGCAGCAATATGTCATTTTTGGTTTGTTTGGATTCATCCCTTTTGTGATGGTAATGGGCGAGTAAGTAGGCTTTTAACCACCTTTTTGTTATTAAAAAAGAAATCAGAAGGAATAAGATATTTTGCGCTTTCTGGTTATTACAATAAGAATAAAGATAGTTATTATGATACCCTAGAAGTTACAAACATTTGTGACCCTTCTATTCCTTCTATGAATTTTGATAAAGATTTAACTCCTTGGATTTCTTATTTTATTAAATCTTATTTATTTCAGATGAAAGAGATAAAAGAAGTTACCAATAGAATACTTCAGTTAAATATCAGAGTTGATCATCTTCGTCGCCAAGGGCTAATAACAGAAAACCATAATAAAGTTCTTTCTTTATTATCAACTAGGGAAAAAGTTTCTTACGGTGAATTACAAGAATACTTAGATATCAGTAAGCCGAGAGTGCATCAAATACTGGAACCTCTTAGAAGGGCACACATTCTCATTGAAGATAAAATTGGGTCAACGATGTGGTTTAAACTTGGTGCCCCTGATGATGAGCCAGATGAGACTATCCTAATTAAGAAAAGACTTAATAAAAAGAGCAAAAAACTGAAAAAACCCCTTGATTTAAAGCTTGCAAAACAAGGCACATTGCCAATTTTTGAGTAAAAAGCGTTAAGTATTTACTTAACGCTTTTTACTGTGGATAACTTTTAATTTCATTTCTAACAGCTTCCACGACGACACCCAATAATTTTTTTTTCAAAATATTTTATTGTGATTTTTTCCTTACCCTGGTATGCTTAGTTGATGAGAAGGGGGAAGTTAGTATCAATATCATTAATAATAATTCAATTATTGGCAGTTTTTGTCGCTGGTTATATGCTTGGTATTGTTGGTCCCGGTGACGGTCTTTTTACTACGAGTGGGAAAATGGTTTGGGATGTTACCCTTATATCAATAATGATATACCTAGTGTTAGGCTTGCTGGGTTTAGTATTTTCATTAATTTATCTTTTTAAAAAAAATAATTATCACTGGATTGCTTTTATTTTACTTTTTATGTCGTTAGGTCTTTTAACGGTAGTGCCTGCCGGTTATGTTTCACGCAAAGTTGCTGGTATTTTCAATTATAAATGGACGAAAAAATATGACATAGATCAACAAATAAAATTAGAAGAAGCACAAAAAGAAGAGAAAGAAAGTGAAATTATATCATTGAGTTACTATCAAAGAATGGATAAAGTATTTAAAGTGCATTATGAATACTTTACAAAACTCCTTTTAGAACCGCAGGTATTAGTGGAACAATTTCCAAACAATCTGCAATTTAAGACCCAAAATGGCCTAATGGTATTTGTGCAAAATACAGAGAATCTTAAAAACGACTCCTTAAATAAAGAGGTCACGTTAAAGTTACCACCATATGAAATTTTTGAAAAGAAATATTCAGATTATTTAGATATGTTTTATACTGGTAGTAGTGTTATAAGGAAACTCAATTTTTTAAGTGAAGAAGATGTAGTCAAATATGAAGATATAAATAATGAAGTTTGGGGTCCCCAGAAACCAAATTGGATACCCGTAAATATTTCTTACCCTTAATTTTTATAATATAAATCCATGCCTCAGAAAATCAAGAAAAAATTCATGCTACTGGCTTTCATCAGTTTTTTTGTTTTTGTCTCTATTTTTCTGCTGGAACTTAATTTCATAGTTTTTTCGGCATTTTCTGATGTTTTTAATATTATAGGCCGGGAAGCGTTGTTGCTCGGTTTAGTTTTTTTAATCTTTTCCGGCGGTTTTATGGTGATGCTTTTGATTGAAAGATATTATTCGAATATTATTATCCGCTTTTTGTATCTTTTTACTTCAATCTGGATGGGGATGTTCGTATATATTTTTATCGCATCGCTAATTTACATTCTCGTAAATTATTTTATTAACGTTTCTTACATTGTTGGGATTTTATTGTTTTCAGTTGCCATCATCACATCTATTTACGGGATTCTTCATGGGAGGAAAATTATGGTAAAGAAAATAGAGATTCTTCTTCCCAATCTTCCGAAAGAGTGGCACGGAAAGACAATTGTCTGGATGAGTGATCTGCATCTGGGCCCGATCAATGGCGCAAAATTTGCCGAAAAAATTACCCAAATTTCGAATTCTCTCTCGCCCGATTTGGTTTTTATTGGGGGTGATTTATATGATGGCTCACAAAAGCCTGATCCATATCTCATTGCGGGGCCACTCGAGAACCTTTTTTCGCGGCAGGGAGTGTTTTTTATTACCGGCAACCACGAAGAATTTGGCGACCCTGATATTTTTATATCGGCAGTACAAAAACTTGGAATTAAAGTTTTAAATAATGAAATGGTTGAGATAAACGGATTGCAGATAATCGGTGTAGACTATTTGAACGCTTCTCAGAAAAAAGATTTTAAAAATATATTGGCAGATTTGAAAATTGACAAAGATATGCCGTCCATTCTTTTGAAACACGAACCGAAAGACTTAAATATCGCGAAGCAAGCCGGCATTTCTTTCCAAATCTCCGGACATACCCACAATGGACAACAATGGCCTTTTAATTATCTGACAAAATTAATGTATCAGGGTTTTAATTATGGATTGAAACATCACGGGTCCATGCTGGTATATATTTCCAGCGGAGCTGGAGGCTGGGGGCCACCGCTTCGAATTGGATCATCTTATGAAATCGTAGAAATAATGCTTTTATGACACAAGAAGAAGCATTGGATATTTTAAAAACTGGGGCGAATGTTTTTCTGACTGGAGAGCCCGGGTCCGGCAAAACATATACCATCAATGAATATGTAAATTATTTGCGAAATCACGAAGTGGAAGTTGCTATTACCGCTTCCACTGGCATTGCGGCGACCCATATTGGCGGGATGACCATCCATTCTTGGAGTGGCATTGGGATAAAAAATAAATTAGATAAATATGACCTGGATAAAATTGCCAGCAATGAATATGTTTCGAAAAGAATTCGTCGGGCGAAAGTTTTGGTGATTGACGAAGTCTCGATGCTTTCAGCCGAAACCCTTTTGATGGTTGAATCGGTATGTCGAGAAGTGAAACAGAATAATGACGCCTTTGGAGGATTACAAGTGGTATTTGTCGGGGACTTTTTTCAATTGCCACCGGTTGTAAAGACACCAACAGAAAAAGAATTACAACCAATACTTATTGAGCCGGAAAATAATTCTATTTTTGCTTGTGATTCTCGAGCGTGGGAGAGCGCTAAACCGATAGTTTGCTATATTACCGAACAGTATCGTCAAGATGACGCGGAATTTCTCTCTATTCTTTCGGCCATCCGAACCAATACTTTTAATAAAAATCATTTGGGGAAAATTCTTTCCCGAAAAATTGAAAAAACAAATTTTCCAAAAAATGCGCCAAAACTTTTCTCGCACAATGTTGATGTGGACTCGGTGAACATCGAAACTCTTTCCAAGATTGAAAAAGAAGTTGAAGTTTTTGAAATGTCGAGCCAAGGGCATGATAAGCTCGTGGCTGTTTTGAAAAAAGGATGTTTATCGCCCGAAATTTTGGAACTTAAGGTTGGAGCGGAAGTAATGTTCACCAAAAATAATCAAAAAGAAGGATTTGTAAATGGAACCCTGGGCACAGTAATTGATTTTTCCGCTGGCCGAAAATATCCAATTGTGAAAACTAGAAATAGTCGCAAAATAGAAGTTGAGCCGATGGAATGGATTGTTGAGGAGAATGGTAAAATTCGTGCAAAAATAATGCAGGTTCCACTACGTCTCGCTTGGGCGATAACTGTGCACAAAAGCCAAGGGATGAGTATGGATTCTGCGGTGATGGATTTGTCCGAAGTATTTGAATATGGGCAAGGCTATGTGGCTCTTTCTCGAGTACGACGACTCTCCGGGCTTTATATCCTCGGGCTTTCCGACAAAGCGTTTAAAGTGCATCCGGAGATTCTTTTGAAGGATAAAAAATTTCGAGAAGGATCAAAGGAAGCAGAAAAAGTATTTGGAAAAGTAGAAAAAGAAAAATTGGATAAGATGCATGATGATTTTATCCAAGCAATGGGTGGAAAAGTAAATTTGGGAGCCGAGCTCCCAAAAAGAAAAAGGAGAGACAGAAATGGAAGTGGGATAAGCTTTGAAGAAATCAGAAAAAAATTCCCGAAAGCATATATGCCGTGGGAAAAGGATGAAGATGAAACGTTGCGAAAACTTTTCGCAAAAAATATTAAGATAAAAGATTTAGCGAAAGAGTTTGGCCGAAAAAGGGGAGCGATAAGTGCAAGACTTGAAAAACTTGGGTTGGTTGAAAACTAATCACGATACACAGAAGTAATATATTTTTTTATTCGAGAGACACCCTCCTTGATATCCTTGGGGGAGGAAACATACGAGAAACGAACGAAATTTTCACCGAAAGAGCCGAAAACGGTGCCGGGCAAAATAAGGACATGTGCTTCTTTCATGATCCGGTCGCACAATTCTTCGGCATTAATTTTAAGTTTCTTTAAGATCTTCTCAACGTTGACCATCAGATAGAAAGCGCCTTCGGGGCTGTGACATTTCATGCCCGGAATTTCATTTACTAAACGGACCAACAAATCTCTTCTTTTCCGATATTCTTTGACCATAGATACAACCTCTTTTTGTGAGCCAGTAAGAGCTTCAAGCGCGGCATATTGAGCCATAGCATTGGCGCAAGAAATGTCGTTGCAGGCAAGCCGTTCGAGTGTCGCGAGCATTTCTTTATTTTTCGTCACGCCCCAGCCTATCCGATAACCGGTCATGGCATAGGTTTTGGAGACTCCGTTCAAAAGGACAGTTCGCTTTTCCATACCGGGGACACTCGCAATGGAGAAATGACGCCCTTTATGAATTATTTCGTTGTAAACTTCATCCGCCAAAATCCATAAATCATTTTTTTTCGCAATTTTGGCGATGTCTCTAATAAGTTTTTCATCAAAAACCGCGCCAGTTGGATTTTGAGGGGAATTTAAAATAATCAGTTTTGTTTTGCGAGTAATTTTTTTCTCTAGTTCCTTTATATCCAAACAGAAATTATTTTTTTCTTTTAATTCTAAGGGCACCACTTTTCCCCCTAGATATTCGGTTACCGAGCCGTAAATCGGGTAGCCCGGATTCGGGATAATCACTTCGTCGCCCGGGTCAATCAGGGCATTTACGGTATAAAAAATTATCGGCTTGGCTCCGGAGGTGACGAGCACATCTTCTTTTTGATAATTTACTCCCGTACTCGCTTTTGTTTTTTCCGCGATAGCCGCGCGGAGCTCTGGAATACCGAGCGTAGGGGTGTAATGTGTTTTATTATTTTTGATTGCTTTTATCGTCGCTTGATTGATATTTGAGGGAGTATTGAAACTCGGCTCGCCGATTTGGAGATAGATCAAATGTTTGCCTTTTGGTTTTAATATTTCTCTTTCGAACTTTTTTGCTTTTTCAATCACCGAAAAGGCATTTTCGGTGCCTAAACGGGGGATTCTTTTGGAAAAATTTTTCATCCAGCTCATTATACTATTTTTGAAAAATTATGTCATAATTGGAGAATGCGGAAAAGTATTTTAGAGAAAATTTTTAGTTTGCCGGCGGAAGTGCTTGAAAAGAGCGTGGAATTGGAGCATGAGATATCCGGCGATGTTGCTAGGCAAAAACCGGTTCAAGAAGCAAAGGAGTACTGGAAAATATTGGGTCCTGGGCTTGTTACTGGCGCGGCCGACGATGATCCGTCCGGGATTGCCACTTATTCGCAAATGGGAGCCTCTCGCGGTTTTAATTTAATTTGGCTTTCACCCCTTACCTTTCCACTGATGGGAGCGATTCAAGAAATGTGCGCTCGGATTGGCTTGGCGACTGGGGTGGGGCTCGCGACAAATATCAAAAGACATTTTTCAAAAAAGGCGCTGTATTTTTGTGTAGTGCTTCTTTTGTTTGCGAACATATTTAATATCGGGGCGGACTTAGGGGCCATGGCCAAATCCATGCAACTTATTTATCCTCAGATTGGCTTTTCTTTTTTAGTAATAGGTTTTGCATTGCTTTCTTTGGGACTTCAGATTTTTATTCCTTATAAAAAGTATTCGAAGTATTTAAAATATTTATCTTTGGTATTACTGGCTTATGTTTTTTCTGCTTTTGCGGTTCATATAAATTGGCCCGATCTATTCGGCCATTTATTTATTCCAACTATGTCTTTTAATAAAGATGAAATTATTTTGATTTGTGCCGCTTTTGGTACGACGATTTCCCCATATTTGTTTTTTTGGCAATCTTCCCAAGAGGTAGAAGAACAAATTTTGAAAGGAGAAAAGACCGAAGAAGCTCGTAAAAATTTAACTACCAAAGAAGATATTAAAAAAATGAGAATCGACAATTGGTCTGGAATGCTTTTTTCAAATTTGATCATGTTTTTCATTATTGCCACTTGTGCCGCCGCGCTTTTTTCTAATGGCATTACCAATATCGGCACTGCCGCTGATGCCGCCTTGGCGCTTCGTCCATTTGCCGGTAATTTTGCTTTTATTTTATTTGCGGTTGGAGTTATCGGCATTGGCCTGATGGCGATTCCGGTACTCGCGGGTTCAGCTTCTTATGCCTTATCGGAATCTTTCGGTTGGAAGACAGGACTTTATCGAAAACTAAAACAAGCGACTTCTTTTTACGGAATCATCATTATTGCTATGCTGCTTGGGATAGCTTTGAATTTTATTGGTCTTAATCCGATTAAAGCCCTGATCTATGCGGCTGTTTTAAATGGGATTACCTCTCCGGTCATGATTTATTTTATCGTGAAACTTTCAAGCAGGGAAGATGTTATGGGGCAATTTAAAAATAAAAAGATTGGCAACATCGTCGGATGGTTTTCAGTAGCTCTTTTGACGGTGGTGAGTATTGGTACAATAATTTTTCTCTTTTTATAATTTATGGAAATTAAAAAAAATTTTGATTTAAAAAAATACAACACCTTTGGAGTAGAAGCAAAAGCAGGTTTTTTTGCTGAAATTAATTCTGAGCAAGACTTAATAGAATTATTAAATTTACCCGAATTCAAAGAAAATGAAAAACTATTTTTGGGAGGAGGAAGTAATGTTCTTTTTACAAAAGATTTCGATGGGATAGTTATTTTAAACAAATTAAAAGGAATTGAAATAATAAAAGAATCAGAAGATTTTGTTTTAGTAAAATCTATGGGCGGAGAATGGTGGAAAGATTTGGTGAATTTTGCGGTAGAACGGGGATACTGGGGGATTGAGAATTTGTCACTCGTGCCAGGCACTGTCGGGGCAACACCAGTTCAAAATATTGGCGCTTATGGCGTGGAATTAAAAGATACATTAGAACAAGTCGAGGCATATGAAATAAAAACTGTAAGTAAAAAAATTTTTACAAATAAAGAATGTGAATTTGGTTATCGCGACAGTGTTTTTAAAAACAAACTAAAAGGGCAATATTTTATTTCGGCGGTAGTTTTAAGATTAAGTAAAAAGGAGAGTAAGAATATAAGATATAAAGCTCTGCAAGAATATTTAGATAAAAATAAAATAGAAATAAAAAATGTTAAAGATATCAGTAATGCCGTTGCGGAGATTCGTCGGAGTAAATTGCCAGACCCAAAAGTCTTAGGCAACGCTGGAAGTTTTTTCAAGAATGTTTTTGTGGATTTCAAAAAACTTGAGGAGTTAAAGAAAAAATTTCCAGACATGCCATATTTCGAAGAACCTGCCGACGCTAAAGCTATGGCGGGCGAAGTAAAAATTCCCGCCGGCTGGTTGATTGAAAAGTGCGACTGGAAAGGAAAAAGAGTCGGCAATGTCGGCGTTCATGAAAAACAAGCCCTTGTTTTAGTGAATTACGGTAGAGCGACGGGGGAAGAGATCAAAAATCTATCCGAGCGAATAATCGATTCCGTCTATCAAAAATTTGGTCTAAAACTCACTCCGGAAATTAATTTGATTTAGTTACAACAAAGAGTATAATTCTCTATACTTGTCCCGTTAGAAATTTACTAAACGGGTATAAATTATAAAAATAATAAATTGTCTGTTTTTATATATAGATAAATTATATGTACGAATGAGTCAATTTCTAATGGGATGCAAAATAAAAAAATGATGTGGGTTTGGATTTTGATAGTTGTCGTAGTTATCGCGGCTCTCGTTTTTATTACTATTAAATATAAGAATAATCCTCCTGTCAGCGAAAACACGCAAGCTGTTCAGGACCAAAATACAAATATGCCAACACAAACACAAGAGGGAGTAAAAATCACAGTTTTAAAAGAGGGGACAGGTGCAGTCGCCAAATCTGGAGATACGGTGGCTATGAATTATACCGGGATGCTCACTGACGGCACAGTTTTTGATTCAAACATTGATCCGAAATTCAACCATGTGCAACCATTCATTTTTACCCTGGGAGCCGGTCAAGTTATTCCCGGTTGGGATCAAGGAATTGCCGGTATGAAAGTCGGGGAACAAAGAAAACTGGAAATTCTTCCGGAGCTTGCCTATGGAGCAAACGGGATTACTGATCCAAGTACTAAGGCAGTCATCATTCCTCCGAACGCTACACTCACTTTTACCGTCGAATTATTAGGGATAAAATAAAAAATTTTTATGGAAATATCACCAGAGCGTAAAGAAAAAATTAATAAAGGCCTAAGAATTGCCCTGATTGTTTTCCTGGCTGTCATTGTTGCCAACTGTTTTTTCAACTTTAACGGATACAATAAAGAAAATAAACCAGAAAATGTCATTTCTTTATCCGGCCATGGAGAAGTAACGGCCTCGCCGGATATTGCCAATATTAATTTCACCATTATGAAAGATGCCAGCACGGTAAAAGAGGCGGAAGACAGCGTGTCTCAAATTGAGGCAAAAACCCTAGCTTTACTAAAAGGCGATAATGTAGCTATTAAAGATATTAAAACAGAAAGTGTTTCTTTTAATCCAAAATACAGTTATCAATACAATACTGATGTGACCTGCGGAGCGCTCAATTGTCGACCTCAGCCCGGCAAAAGCGTGATTATCGGCTATGAAGCATCTGAAAATATTACAGTGAAAATCAGAAAGGTTGATGACGTTGGGAAAATTGTGCAAGGTCTTGGAACTTTGGGTGTCACTGATTTGAATGGTCCGAATTTTACTATTGATAATCCCGATTTATTAAAAGCTCAAGCTCAAAAATTAGCGATTGATGATGCCAAAGCAAAAGCACAAGTTTTGGCAAAAAATTTAGGGGTGCGTTTGGGTAAAATCACTTCTTTTAGTGATAATGGCAATTATCCGATGCCAATGTATGCAACTGCCAAAATGGACAGCGCTTCTGGAGTTTCTGTTTCCGCTCCTGCGGTGGTTCCAACTGGAGAAAATCTAATTACTTCAGATGTGACGATTACTTATGAAATAAAATAAATAATTGACTATTTTAGATAAAAAGAGTAGTATTAAAAAAGCCCTTGAAGGGGCTTTTTTAAGAGTAGTAAAAATAAAACAATGTCAAAAATCACCGAGTATTTTAAAGAGATAAAAGCAGAATTAAAACACGTAGTTTGGCCTACCAGAAACCAAACCATTTTTTATACCATCATTGTGATTGCGCTTTCTGTTTTGGTTGCTTACTTTTTGGGTATTTTCGATTTTATATTTTCAAAAGGTTTGGAAAAGTTAATTTCATTTTAAAAAATATGTCAAAACAAGAAGTACAAGGAATCAGAAATTGGTATGCGATTCACACTTACGCCGGATATGAAAATGCGGTTCTGCGCAATTTGCGTCAGCGTATCGATTCACTTGGCATGCACGACAAAATATTCAATGTAATTGTACCAATCGAAAAAAAGATAAAAATAAAAGCGGGTAAGCGCGTGGAGGTGGAAGAAAAAATTTATCCCGGCTATGTGCTCGTAGACATGATTGTGACCGATGATTCTTGGTATGTGGTTCGCAATACACCTCGCGTGACTGGTTTCGTGGGAGCGGGAGTCAATCCAGTGCCTTTGAAAAAAGAGGAAGTTGAATATTTATTTAAGAAAATGGATGCTAGCACCATTAAACACAAGATTGATATTGCCATCGGTGAAACAGTCAGAATTGTAGATGGTCCTTTTAAAGAGCTTGAAGGGAAAGTAAATTCTGTGGACCAAGAACGCGGGAAAATAAAAGTGCTGGTTTCTATGTTTGGTCGCGAAACACCAGTCGAACTTGACTTCTTGCAAGTTAAGAAGATATAGATTAGAATTACGAATTATAAATTACGAATTACGAATTAAAAAAATGGCAAAAAAAATAACCAAAAAAATAAAATTACAAATCCAAGCTGCCAAGGCAACTCCTGCACCCCCACTCGGGCCTGCTCTCGGACAAGCGGGGATTAACATTGGCGACTTTGTCACTAAATTTAATGCGGCGACCCAAAAAATGGCTGGGGATAAAGTTTCTGTAGTAGTGACTGTGTATGAAGATCGAAGTTATGACTTTATTATAAAAACGCCTCCTGTCACCGGACTTATTCTGAAAGCAGCCGGAGTCGAAAAAGGATCGGGCAAAAATACAGTTACCAAAGTCGGAAAAATCACTAAAGCACAGGCTTGGGAGATTGCCGAAAAGAAAATGAAAGATTTGAATTCAAAAGACAAAGAAGGTGCGATCAATATCGTAGCCGGCTCTGCTCGAAGTATGGGGATAGAAGTTAAAGATTAAATGAGCAAATAAACAATGCAAACTCTAACAGAAAAAGATTATAGAAAAATTCTTATCTGTTTAACACTTTACCTGAGCTCACTTTTTGCGGCCAATACTTTGGGGATAAAATTGATGCCTTTTCTTTTTGGTACTCACCTTTCGGTGGCGGTTTTTTGTTTTCCGATCGTCTTTATCATGACCGATGTGATCGGTGAAGTTTATGGGAAAAAAATGGCCAAGAATTTTGTTTATGCCGGTATTTTCTCTATTTTGATATTTCTACTGTACTCAGCTATTTCTATCGTTGTGCCTTGGGCGGGGGCGGGAATGTGGGCGCATGATGGCTACAATTTGATTTTTGGAATTTCGGTTCGTTTTTCTATTGCATCACTGGTGGCTTATGCGATCGGAGAGTATCAAGACGTCCTGTCATTCTTCTTTTTCAAGAAAAATATCGGCAGTAAATATTTTTGGTTACGTTCGAATCTCTCCAACGTCTGGTCTCAATTGCTTGATTCCGCTATTTTTATGTTTATCGCTTATCTCGGAGTACTTCCGGTAAAAACAATTTTGTTGATCATCATTCCATGGTGGATTTATAAAGTAGTCATGGGATTTTTGTACACCCCACTTTCATATTTAGGAATTCGCTTATTAAGGGGGAAAAATGCAAATCAAGCCGTTTAAAACTAGAATTTTCGAGGAAACGGAAGCCTTACTTCCGTTTATTTTAAAGTATCTAAAAAAAATTCCGGAAAAATCTGTTTTGGTCATCACTTCAAAAATAGTTTCTCTTTCCGAAGAGCGAACAGTTTTATTTAAAAACGAAAAAGAAAAAATCGCTCTGATAAAACAAGAAAGTGATTTTGCACTTAAAACCAAGTTGGTTTGGCTTACTATCAAAGATGGCATGGTGATGGCTAATGCCGGAGTTGATGAATCAAATGCCAGAGGCAAGATTATTCTCTTACCGAAAGATAGTTTTAAGAGCGCTGAGTTTTTGAGAAAAAAAATAAGGCAGAAATTTAAATTAAAGAATTTTGGTGTTTTGATAACCGACAGTCGAGTTTTTCCACTGCGAGCTGGAATTGTCGGAGTTGCGCTCGGTTATGCCGGATTCAAAGGAGTTAGAAATTATATCGGGAAGAAAGATATTTTTGGCCGAATTTTAAAAATGTCCCAAACCGACGTGGCCGATAGCTTGGCGACTTCCGCAGTGTTGTGTATGGGAGAGGGGAAAGAGCAACAACCGCTGGCTCTGATCACCGATGCCCCGGTAGAATTTACCAAAAAAATAAATAAAAAAGAACTCCTAATCAACCCAAAAGATGATTTGTATTTACCATTATTTCAGGGTATTATTAAGGAATGAAAAAAGAAACAAAAACAACAAAACACAAAAGACCTTCTTGGGACGAGTACTTTATTGAAATGGCTGACATGGTTGGCTTGCGGGGCACTTGCGACCGCGGTTATGCCGGAGCAATTTTAGTCAAAGATAAAAGAATTCTCACTACCGGATACGTCGGTTCGCCCATCGGATTACCTCATTGTAGTGAAGCCGGACATGAAATGCATACGGTTATCCATGAGGATGGAACACAATCCCGGCACTGCATTCGCACTGCTCATGCGGAACTAAATGCTATCGCCAATGCTGCTCGAGCCGGTGTTTCAGTAGATGGAGCAACTCTCTATTGCAAATTTTTACCTTGTTACACTTGCGCGAAAACGATTATCAATGCCGGGATCAAGCGAGTAGTAGCTATGCGAGACTATCATGCTGGGGTGGAAACAAAAAGAATTTTTAAGCAAGCGGGGATAAAATTGGTGATTTTAAATAAAGAAATTCAAGCTTACAAGGATCAATAAAATGGATAAAAAAATAATTATTGGAGTAACTGGAACACTTGGGGCCGGGAAAGGAACTATTGTTGATTATCTTGTAAAAAACAAGGGGTTTATTCATTTTTCTGCACGCGAAGATGTCATAAACAAAGAAATAGAAAAAAGAGGACTTCCAATAACAAGAGATAATATGGTCTTAGTGGCTAATGATCTTAGAAAAAATTATGGACCGAGTTATGTTGCCGAAGAGCTTTTTAAAATGGCTCAAAATTCTGACAAAGATTGTGTCTTAGAAAGCTTGAGAACTGTTGGCGAAATCGAATCTCTTAGAAACAAAGGAAAATTCTATCTATTCGCTATAAATGCCGAACGAAAAACAAGATATAGTCGAGTTCAAAAAAGAGGAAATGTGCAAAGCGATAACGTGAGTTTTGAAAAATTTATTGAACAGGAAGAAACTGAAATGAAATCAGATGATCCTAATAAACAGAACTTATCTAAATGTATTAGAATGGCAGATTATGTTTTTGAAAATAATGGAACTTTTGAAAATTTATATAAACAAATAGACGAAGTGATTAAAAAGCTCTCTTAGTATATTCCGCAAATTCTAGGTCATATTTATTTAATTCATTTTTTCCATATTTTTCACTTTTTGTTTTTTGCCATTTCGCCTTGTCAATTACGGGGAAAAATGTATCTGCCTCGGGGAATTCCGCATTCACGTGCGTGATATAAAACTTGTCTGCTTTTTCTATAAATAATTTATATATTTGTCCTCCACCAATTACAAAATTTTCTTCATCTCCTAATAATTTCATAACTTCTTCTACTGAATGCACAATTTCTACTCCTTCTGCCCTAAAAGAATCATCCAAAGTAAGAACGATATTTCTACGATTTGGAAGCGGGTGACCAATGGAAGCAAAAGTTTTTTGTCCCATTATTACCGTATGGCTTCTGGTCAGATCACGAAAATGCTTCATATCCACTGGCAAATTCCAAAGAAGCGTATTCTTTTTTCCTAATTCATTATTTTTACCGATAGCAGATATTATTGAGAGAATCATAATTTTTTAATTAAACTGCAATAGAAGCTTTAATAGCTCCATGTGGATCATAGTTCTCCAAAGTAAAATCT
>CAITSL010000034.1 GCA_903895055.1 uncultured bacterium | reverse complement strand
CGGTAGTGAGCGAAAAATGCGGGCGCGCCGAAGGCGCGCAAGGTGGCGAGAATTTGAAATCCGCCCTACGGGCGCAAGCGAATTCGGTGGGTGGGCAATGGACTCAGAAATGAGATTGAAAACGGACTCTTTTTTAATAATCTAAAAACAAAAATGATTAAACCAAAATATTTTCTATACGCGCGAAAAAGTAGCGAAGATGACGACAAGCAAGTCATGAGTATCGAAGCTCAACTTTTTGAGCTTCGTGAATTCGCGCATAAAGAAAATCTGCAAATTCTTGAGGAATTTACAGAGTCAAAAAGCGCAAAGAAACCGGGTCGTGAAAAATTTGGCGAAATGATGGCGCGTATCGAGTCAATGGATGGAGTGGGTATTTTGGCGTGGCATCCTGACAGGCTCGCTCGCAACTCCATTGACGGAGGACGCGTCATTTACGCAGTAGACACGACCAAAATCATTTCTTTGCGTTTTCCGACATTTTGGTTTGAACCAACCCCGCAAGGGCTATTTATGTTGCAAGTGGCGTTCGGGCAATCAAAATATTACTCTGACAATCTTTCCGAAAATATCAATCGCGGAATCCGCCAAAAACTCCGCCGTGGTGAATGGCTAACAAAAGCGCCGTTTGGATATGTGAATAATGTTAAAACAAGAAATATTGAACCGGATGTGGTGAAAGCTAAAATTATCGTTCGCGCTTTTGAAGAATTTGCGAAAGGCAACCACGGTTTAATTTCATTAGCAGAGTTTTTGTCGGAGCTTGGAATTTGTCAGAGTAATGGAACGCCACTTGCCAAAGCTTCCGTCTTTAGAATATTGCGCAATAAGGCATATATCGGACTTACGAAACATCACGACGAATATTTCCCCGGAAGCTTTGCGCCAATTCTTTCTGCAGATTTATTTGAAGCTGTGCAGAAAAGATTAGCCGAGCGAGGAAAGCCCCGCAAAACAAAAGTCGGACACAATTTTCCTTTCACGGGACTTTTTGAATGTGCCGAGTGTAAAAGTATGATTACTGCTCAATGGGCAACCAACCGCTTTGGTACTAAATATCGCTACTATCGTTGCACCAAAAAGAAAGGAAATTGTGGACAAGAATATTTGCGGGAAGATTCACTCGTCTTTCAACTCAAGGAACAGCTTCAAAAAATCTCCCTGCCCGACGAATGGACAGATTACATGTTGCGAAAAACTGACGAATGGGAAAAGGAGGAAAAAATCTCGTCGGGCAGTCAACTCGGGCGGATAAAAGAAAATGAGCGAGAGACAGAACAAAAGCTTGATGAACTCGTGAGTTTGTATTTAGACGGCGATATACCAAAAGAAAATTATATTTTTAAGAAAAATGAGCTTTTGAAACAAAAAGTGTCTCTCGCTCAAAAAATGGACTCCACCCGAGCCGATAGAAAGAATTGGGTCGAACCCTTGCGGGAATGGATTTTAGATATTAAAAAAGCCACGCAATTGGTTTCCAGCGACAATTTTTTTGAAATTCGTGATTATTTCAAAAAAATTGGAACGAACCCTCAATTGCGTGAAAAGTCCGTCTCAATCTCATTTTGCCCACCCACCGAATTCGCTTGCGCCCGTAGGGCGGATTTCAAATTCTCGCCACCTTGCGCGCCTTCGGCGCGCCCGCATTTTTCGCTCACTACCGACCAAGTTTCTTTTTGTGGAGATGACGAGAATTGAACTCGTGTGCAGAAGGGTTATGTTTTAAAATCTACATACTTAGCGCGCTTGTGGTTTAGATTAAAAAATTAGGAAGCGTGCGAAATATTTTTTAATCGATTCTCTTTGTTTTGGAAAATAGTCGAGACATCTATTCCCCTATCCCGATAATATTATGCCTTATCTCATATATCGGAAGTCTATGAGAAAGACACGAGCTTACGCTAAAGCGGAAACTCGAGCAAAAGCGAAGTCCTTCAAACCGAAGTAAGGAGAAACTGCCACTTTTACTTTAGTAGCTAATTTTGCAATTAACATTTGAACGAATTTTTATGAGATTACGTTCATGCTCAGTATGCATCGAAAACATTTGACCTACTGTCTATGCCTTGCATCCCCAATTTTGCGAAGCAAAATTGCCCTGAGCGAACGTAGTGAGTCGAATGGGCATATTCTACTTCTAATTTTTCAATGATCGTCTTATGTCTCTGTCTGTCTCGCGCTTTTTGATACTTTCTCTTTTATCAAATTTCTTCTTGCCTTTCGCCAGCGCAATAGAAACTTTGATTTTTCTTCCCTTATTATACACCGAAAGTGGCACAATTGTCAAACTTTTATTTTTCTCACTGCCAGCCAGTGTGGCTATTTCTTTTTTGGTAAGAAGTAATTTTTTATTACGAAGTGGATCATAATCTTTCGGAGAATTATTTAGTTGATAAGGTGGAACCTGCGCATTGATCAGGAAGCATTCCCTTCCCCGCACAATCACAAAAGCGCCCTCGAGAGACATTCTGCCTCCCCGAACTGATTTCACTTCCGAGCCTAAAAGCTCAATACCCGCTTCGTATTTTTCTAAAATTTCGTAATTGAAATATACTTTTCGATTTTCAGCATAATTTGCCATAGATATATCTTAACATTTTTCAAATATTTTCCCCATTGACATCAATTTTCCATTTGCTATACTATATATGTTTAAGCTATATAAGAAATATATGACTACCCAAGTAATTTTTACAATAGAAAAAGGCCTTAAAGAACAAGCTATGAAAAAAGCTCGCTCTTTTGGGCTTCCCTTCTCTTCTGTCCTTAATCTCGCCACCCGCGCTTTTGTGGAAGGAAAGATAAATATTGGAGTAGTAGAAAATGAAACCTTTAATGATAAAACACGTCGGGAACTCATTAAAATTTCCAAAGATATTAAAGAAGGCAAAAATCTTTTTGGCCCTTTCGATTCCAGCAAAAAAATGGATGAATTTCTTAATTCATTAACGTAGCATGCAAATTAAACTGCACAGAAATTTTTTAAAGGATTACAAAAAACTTTCTAAGAAAGTCCAAGAAAAATTTAAGGAACGAAAAAATTTATTTATTGAAAATAAATTTCATCCGCTTTTGAACAATCATTCGGTTGAACCAACCTACCCAAAATGGCGAAGCATAAATATTACCAGCGACTATCGAGCACTTTTTGAAATTGAAGGAAAGGACACATTTGTGTTTATGAAAATTGGTACTCATTCGGAGTTATACTAAAAACTCCATCCAAAGAAAATAATTTAGTTTTTTATTTAAAAATTCTTTTGTGTTAGAATAGCGATATGACGACAAGAGAGGAAGAAGTTAAGGTTTTAAAGGAAGAATATCTTAGGTTAGCGGAAAAATTCACACCTGAGGAGATTAAAAATTCTCCGCTTTTTGACTTGAAAGACCAAGGTGAAATAAAATTTCACTTAACAAAGAAATTGATAGAAAATTTAAAATTAGAAGATTGGTTAAAAAATTATGAGAAAGAGGCAAAAGTTTCTACTGGTGGAATTCGTGGACCTCAAAATATTCTCTATCCTTGGGATACCAGATTCCCTATCAATCAAATGGGAGTAGTTTTGGCAACTTTAGGTAAAGCTCTAGTTTTAAAAGAAGACATAAAAGGAGAAATTAATAAAATCACTGCCGGAGAAGTCAGATACAACACACAGTCGTATGTAAATTTAATTTCCAGAGTTCAGGCCGAAATGAAAATAAATACTCATTTACCTTTCGATAGACAAACTATCCCTGTCTGGATGGTTTCTTTTTTAATTTTTATGTTGGATTATGATGGTGGAGAATTTGTGACTTCCAGCCACGCGATTTCAAGTAAAATAGCAACTAAAGATTTAGAAAACCAAGGAAGCCAATTCATGCCAGAGATGTCTCTTCGCTTTATTGAAAAAATAAAAGGAATAATAAAATATGCGAAAGAAAACCAAGAAGGATATCCAATTACTTTAGCTCCAAAGAACAGTAAATTTATCAAGGAAGATTTTAATGGTTACGATTTGTATGTTGATTATCTAAGGAAAACTGTCGCAAAAGAAGCAAACCTAGAAACAATCATCAAAGCAAAGGAGGCAGGTTTTAAAATAATGTTTGATACTGTTGGAGGATGCATGGGAAAATCAATGACTCCAATTATGGAAAAATTAGGAATTTTGGATATTTTTGAATGGAGAGATAAAGAAGAAGATCCATTTTTCCATGGCATTGGAAAAGCTTGGAGGGTTAATCCAAACACAAATCAAAAAGAACTCTTTGATTACTCCTGTGATTTTTGCTTACTGGATGTGGTAAAAACAGCCGGTTATGAATTTGATTTGAAGGATAAACCCGTTGGCTACACCATTTTGATTACTGACCCAGATGGCGACAGGTTAAGCATCGGCCAAATCGAAGCCTGGGAGAAAAGAGGTTTTTTTGAAGAGCTAGGAATTGATTATATAAAAATTACTGAGGATAAAATCTTGGTAGTTTACCATCCAACTTTCGGCTTTTTATTGATCATGGACTTCTATATGAAACAACTCAAAAAAGAAGGTCTTTTCGGAAATCATCCCCGCTTTATGGTTGTTACTACCCCATGTTCAAAGTGCTGGAATGAATGGGCAGAAAATAATAATATAAAAATCGTTACCACACCAGTTGGAATAAAAGAAATTGTCACGATTGCTAAAAAAGTAGAAAAGCAAATACTTGAGAATAAAGACCAAGATGTTATTGTAGAAGATATTTTTGGTGATAAAATTAATTTAGGGAAAGATCCTAGAATGCTTTTTGGAGGAGAAGAAAGTGGGGGTATGATAATAGGATTAGAGGATTTTACAGAAAGTAACAAAGGTAGAAAAGCATTTTGTATGAGAGAAAAAAGCGCCGGAGAAGCGAGTGTTATCGCCACTGCCTTATCCGCACATCTTTTCTTAGAGAAAAAAACAATTAGAGAATACTTGGAAGAAACTTTTAAGAAAAATAGTGTAAAAAGTATTATTTATTTAAGGGATGATATTATCTATTATAATGAATCGGAGCCTGATCCAGTAAAATTATTGCAAACAAAATTTGCTGGCGAAGTAAAAAGAGACAAGACTGACACTTTCTATCTATCAATTGTTTTAGCTTTTAGGGATAAAAAAATTACCATTGACCAAGCAAGAACAATACTTAAGGAAGTTATTCCAGAACTAGATTTTTCTGGATTGACTGGAATCAAATTTACCGGAGAAGCCACTTTCTTCCAATTTAATGAAAATATGTTCGTTCAAGTCAGAAGATCTGGAACCGATGCAAAAATGAGAGGCTACGCAGGTGGACCAGATAGAGAAAGATGTGTGAAATACATGGATAAACTTTTACATTATTCCGGAGAAAGAACCCCTCTATATCAAAATACCGTTCCATCTGATTATCAAGAAAATATCCATGCTAGGGCTCAAAAAATCTATTTGGACTATTTATATAAGGGTTTATAAATTTAGTTTGACTTTGGAAGGCAAATAAGCTATTATCTATCTAGTTTAAGCATTACAAGAATCAATTGCGAGAAAGAATAAACAACCAAATAAGAGCTCAAGAATTACGAGTTATTGATAGTGAAAATCAAAATCTTGGAGTTTTGAGTATTAAGGAAGCCTTGGAACTTGCCGAAAGTAAAGGTTTGGACCTGATTGAAATATCGCCCAATGCCAATCCCCCGGTCGGGAAGATTATGGATTTCGGGAAGTACCAATACGAGGCCTCAAAGAAACTGAAAAAGGCCAAGGCTGGTGCGAAACCCACCGAAACCAAATCCATTCAGATCAAGATAGGCACCGGTGACCACGACTTGGAACTTAAAGCAAAAACGACTTCTAAATGGTT
The DNA here is from genome assembly GCA_903895055.1 of uncultured bacterium. GTDB lineage: Bacteria > Patescibacteriota > Minisyncoccia > Phycocordibacterales > UBA9973 > UBA9973. The sequence continues at coordinate 3,989 of CAITSL010000034.1, read as the reverse complement.
GAAGGAAGGACACCGCATCAAGATTGAGCTTTTCCTTTCCGGACGCGCCAAGTATATGGATGAAAAATTTTTAAGAGAGCGTTTAGACAGAGTGCTTCATTTGATTACTGAAGATTATAAAATATCGGATACATATAAAAGAGGTCCCAAGGGTTTATTTATTACTATAGAAAAAGCTAAATAGCATAAAAAATATGAAAGGAATGAAAACAAACAAATCATATAGCAAAAGATTAAAACTGACGAAAAACGGCAAGATTATTTCTCGCAAGCCGGGCTTCAATCATTTTAACGCAAAACAATCACGCAAAACACAACTGGCCGGTCGCAAGGGTCAAAATTTTGTAATTAAAAATAAACCAAAAAGTCACTTGTTGCCTTTTTCATAAAAAATGACTAGAGTAAAAAAAGGAGTCCATGCATTAAAAAGACGCCGAAGCGTACTGAAGCAGACCAAAGGCATGCGCCATGGTCGTTCTACTAAAGAGCGCCAAGCCAAAGAAGCATTAGTCCATGCCGGCAATTATTCTTTCGCGCACCGAAAAGACAAGAAATCCCACAATCGCAAACTTTGGAATATCAAAATAAACGCTGGAAGTCGAGAAATAGGAATGACTTATTCAAAACTAATAGGAGCTTTAAAGAAAAACAAAATTGAGCTTGATAGAAAAATCTTAGCCGACCTCGCCGAACACAATCCAAAAACTTTCGCCAAAATTTTGAAAAGTTTGAAATAAATAAAATAAAAAAATCTCCCAACGGAGATTTTTTTATTTTTCTTTGTCTTTTTCCACTAGAGCGATCAAATCTGCCACCAGTTTCTTCGGATCAGGACCATTGATTATTTTTGAATAGGGCCGATGACTCTTGGCGAGAATTTCTTCGAGCTCCCCGGACATTTCCCAGGACCCTTCGTAAATTCCTATGGCCTTTTTATCTTCAAAAGCAACTACAAATTCATGGATTGTCCCAATCCGCCCGCAACCACAAATAACCGCGTCTGCGGAGCGAGTAAGTAACAAATCTCTTCCCGGATAACCGAAACCGGTGTAAATAATCAAATCCATGTAATCAATCGGCAATTTATATACTTCCACATGCTCTTTCTCGGATGAAGCCGGGGAAAAACCGACGGAAATGCCTCCGACTTCTTTCGCTCCCATCGCCGCCCAAAGTGGCACTCCGGTGGTTGCTCCTGTCACCAACACCGCTCCTTGGCGGGCAATTTCTCGTCCGAGTTCTTTGGTTTTCTCTAAGGCATCCAATCCGCAGTGTCCCGTCTCTGAGGCTCCGGAAACACAAATTTTTATTTGGCTGTGTCCATGTCGGTCGTTATTTTCTAATGATTGTAAAACCATAGTCTCGATTATACCTTAATTAACAAATAAATGAAACAGAATCCCCTCTCTCTGGGGCATAAGCATCGACACCTAAATTGTCCCTTAGTTTTTGAACCAAAAACATTGACGATTTCGGTTCACCCATTACCACAAAAACTTTTTTCAGGGTATCGGAAGTGTCTTCCACAAAATGCAATAATCCATCGGAGTCTTTGTGTCCAGAATATCCCGAAATAGTAACAACATGCGCTCGAACAACCACATCTTCGCCAGAAATACGCACCGTCTTTACTCCCTCTTGGATCAAACGTCCAGGAGTCCCGACTGCTTGATAACCGGTTAAAAGAAGAGTGTTATTGGGGTCAGGTAAATAATGTCTTTCGTGATGCACAATGCGTCCCCCAGAAGACATGCCCGAACCAGCAATAACAATTTTAGGATTGGGCACCGAGCCAATCATTTTTGATTCTTCTGATCTTAAGGTTTCATGCAGTCCCGGGAAATCAAATATATGTTTTTCGTGCACCATAGCTTTTTGGGCATTCTCATTAAAATAACTTTTAAATTGTTTGAAAACTTCCGTCAAACGAATAGCCAGTGGTGAATCAAGAAAAATCGGCATAATCGGGATACAATTATTCTCTACTAAATCATTTAATTCAAACAAGAGTTCCTGAGAACGTTCCAAAGAAAAGGTCGGGATAATCAAAGTTCCTTTTGCCCGATAATTATTTTTGATTGTTTCTTCCAAATTTTTCCTACGATCTTCTCTCGATTCATGATTTCTATCTCCATAAGTACTTTCCATTATTAAATAATCTATCAAGTTTGCTTTTTCGGTGTCCGGAAGTAACATGGAGGGACTATTCCCTAAATCGCCAGTGAAAAGAATTTTTTTACCGGCAATAGTAAACAATACCATCGCTGACCCTAAAATGTGGCCAGCATCAAGAAAGGTAACGTTGATATTTTCACTGATTTTGATAGTTTCATGATAATTATATCCAAGCCACAGAGAGAGAGCTAATTTTATATTGCTTTCCGAGTAAACGTCCTTTAAATTATATTCCTGATTTTTTGATAATATGCCTGCGGTATCCTCCAACATTAAAGGAGCCATGGTTTTAGTCGGTAAAGTAGAATAGATTTTTCCACGGAATCCTTCGTTGATTAATTTAGGCACTCTGCCCAAATGGTCTACGTGAGCATGGGTAATAAATAAAATATCTATTTCTTTCGGATTGTAAGGAAACGGATCCCAGTTGATATCATCGGCCAACTTCATTCCTTGAGTCAGGCCGCAATCCACTAATATTTTTTTCCCATCCGCCTGAAGCAAAAAATTCGCACCCGTTACCGAGCCCGCCCCGCCACAAAATGTTAATTTAACTAAACTCGCCATAGTTTAATTATAGCTCAAAATTTTCCGGGAGCATAATCCTTTTGGCAAAATAAAAAATAGCGATACCGGCTCCCGCTAAATCAAAACAAATGTCGGACAGGGTGTCCAGAGTATTAAAAGGATTTTGTATAATTGTTTTATCAACCAGAATTTCAAATACTTCCCACAACAAACCAATGACGAGTGCTCCCAAAATTATTTTTAAAATAGTGGAGAAAGACAAATCTTTAATTTTTAAAAAATAAATAAATACAAGACCCAGCCAAAAGCCTCCTAAAATGTGCATGGGCATATCGGACCACCAAATACTAAAATACCAATAAAATCTCATCGCCAAGAGATTTAGAATAAAAATAAAAAAAATAAGCGAGATAATGCGAACTAAAAGTTTCTTTTTGTTCATCCTTTAATTATAACTTAAAAAAGAAAAATCTCCGCTATCGCGAAGAGTTTTTTTAGGACTATTTCCAATATATTACCGTAGCTTTTAGCTTACGTGGGTGCTAGACGTATGAAACCAAGGTCTCATTCGATCGAAGCTCCCAAAAAATATTGTTCTAGGTAATAATTGGAAATAACCCTACTTAAAGTCTACTCCATCTAAAAATTTTTGCAATAAGTTTTCAAGAAAAACACGTATTTGAAGTAAAAACAAGTCTACTCATCAACTCCAAAACGTTTGTAGTTGTAAGTTTTAAAATCTCCGAACCAATGCTTGATTTCATGCTCCGCTTCTTCTGGTGTTTCTGAACAATGAATAATATTCATGACTGCTCTTTTTTCTTTGTTAGCTAAAGCCGGAGAATCGATGGAAAAATCACCACGAATTGTGCCCATGGCTGCTTTGTAAGGCATAGTCTCGCCGGCAATTTTTCGAACAACGTCTACCGCATGCACTCCTTGTACAACCATCTTCACAACTGGAGCGCTCATCATGAAATCAATCACCCATTTGCGAACCTCCGGACCAATTTTAGAAGTGTCATCTGTGCCAAAATCTGCAAATAAATCGTAACCATATTTATCATAAGTAGCTTTTGTCTTTTCTCCCAAACGAGTAATCCATTCTTCATTTTTAGGATAATGATTGTCCATCTGCTCATATAATGGTTGCACCATTTCAAGTGCCACAATTTTTAAATCACGTCGCTCAAATCTTCCAGCAGTGCAATATCCCCTTCCCGACCCTCACCCGCGCAAATCCGGTTGAGCACGTGGAACATCTGCTTCGTGCCTTCACGGCACGG
>CAITSL010000033.1 GCA_903895055.1 uncultured bacterium | reverse complement strand
GGGCTCTCCGACAGAGTCGGAGTCTGCCCTCGCCATCCCCACTCTACGTTTTTCAATATTGTGTTTAGTGTGTAGCTTTCGCTGTGAAGATTAGTATTTCAATTCGGGTCAGGCACTCGTCCTTTAGTCATGGACACCCTAGCGGAAATGCCCGAGGCGGAATACTCGTGCTTGCCCCACCCTCCCGTTCGCGCACAAAACCGCCGTGAGGAAAAAAGGGACGGCGGACTCCCTTAAATTTTTAAATCTTTATATTTTTAAATTCTAGAATACGAAACCATATGTCCAGTTTTTCCGTTTTGTTTTATTCTTCCCTCATTCTCCAAGATTGAAAGATATCTAGTTGCAGTTGCATCCGAGACATGAAGAAACTTTTCGACTTCGTCGTTTGTGATTTTAGATTTTTTCAAGAATAAAGTCATAACACGATCTAACTTTTTTCTTTTTCGGAATTGAATCATATTCCTAGCTTTAACGAGAAGTTCACGAGCGAGAGAAGTTTTATTCTGTTGCGGTTCAACGAAAACAGGAGCGGAAACTGGTTGCGGTTGTGGAGCAGAAACTGGTGCATGTTCTAATGGCTCAGATTTAACTTCTGGTTCAGGCGTGAACGGCTCATTTACTGGTATTTGAGCCGTTTGAGGTTCAGTAGCTTGGACGGGTTCAGGAGTTGGAGAAGCTTGGTTTTCTATGTTTTGGCCTGTTTCAGGCTGTTTTTCAGATTCGCTTGTTTCGCTAGGTGTTGTAGATACAGGTGTATTTGGACTTTCAGGGGTAAAACCATCCCCAGAGGCTTCTGGTGCCCCAGGGGCTATTTCGGGAGTATCAGAAGGGGTCGTAAGAGGTGTTTGTCCGTCCATAGCCTCTGGCGTAGGAGGAGAATCCGCGGTTGAGGTATCTTGTGTTGTATTTGGTTCATCTGCCATATATTTATTTCACTCCCCCGTTAATCAGAACATTTCTTCTTAACCCAAATTTACTTATTGCTCTACTTAAATAAACATACTTCCACCACCACTCTGAAAGATTTTTCATAACTATATTTTTACGCAGGCGATACGTTTTATAATGTCCCATAATTCCAAGATAAGAATTGGTACAAGCAATAAATTTTTTAATTTTTTCATTACCCATTATCCCTTCTTCTTTTTCAACTTCGTTCCAGATTCTTATTTTAGAGTAAAAATTATGTTTTGTTTTTCTGCCAATATAAATCCGATACGGTTTAATAAACACTCCTAAAAAATACACTCCTTTTTTATAATACTGTAGATATATTTTCTTTGGATGTAATTTAAGTCCTAATTCTATTTTTAAATAATCTTTAATTTTTAAAACAACCAATTTCAAAAATTCTTTGTCCGGATGAACAAAAACCATATCATCCACATATCTGCCATAATGCTTTATCTCCAGCTTTTCATGCACGAAATGATCTAGTTCGTCCAAATAAATGTTGCCGAAAAGCTGGCTGGTCAGATTGCCGATAGGGAATCCTCTCCCCTGTTTTGAAAAAAATAAGCTTTTTGATTTTGGCAATCCATTCCAATCTGATCGTTTGCCTTTGACGTGACAATTTCTAGTCGGGTCATTAAAAATAACTGCGTGAATCAAATATAATATCAAATCAACATCAAAATCCGCATTTCTGACAGTCCTCAGTTTATTTTCTATCTTTTTATATAAAATATTCCTATCCATCGCCATAAAATATCCTTCGATGTCTAGTTTTAAAATAAAGCAATCTTTTTGGTAATTTTCCGAACAAGCACGAATAAAATGCTCCACCCGCTTGATTCCTTCCGATGTTCCCTTGCCAACCCGGCAACTATAACTATCTCTAATGAAATGTTTTTCAAAAATCGGATTAATATAATTGAAAATCAAATGATGCACAATGCGATCGCGAAAATCTGCGGCGAATATTTCTCGCTTCACCGGCTTCTCCACGATAAAACAAATACTTTGCCCAATTTTATATTGACGATTGATAATTTCTTCGTAAAGTTTGAACAATTTATTTTCATAATCAGCCTCGAAGGCCAGAGCATTGGCTGTTTTGCGTTTGTTTTTTCTCGTGTCAAAATACGCACGAAATAAATCAAGGAGCAATTGTTGATTGTCGTTATTTTTTATTTTCATTTATTTGCAAGTCCTTTAGGCACCGCACCGTTAACCCGTTAGCTCGGTTATTGGCATTGGCAGGGTTCACGTTAGTGGCGTTAAAGTTCAAATTGGACGCATTAGTACCACTAACACTACTCGACCAGTAGTT
>CAITSL010000032.1 GCA_903895055.1 uncultured bacterium | reverse complement strand
CTATTGCCTGCGGTATTGTACTCTTTCGCTTGATTGTTGAAAGAAATTGCCGCTTTATTTAGTTCACCAATCAGAGCATTTATTTTATTTACATCTGGATTTGGATCCGCTTTTAAGATGTCTATTTGATTTTTTAAATCATTATAAAAACTCCTATCACTATTTAAAGTATTATTCAAACTTTTCAGTTGTTCTGTGGTCGCCTGACGATTATCATACAAAAGATTGATCATAAGTTCTCCCCCCTCTGATTTATAAAGAAAGAGCTTTTTATTAATAGCTTTTTCCCAAACATTTTCGGCTTCTTCTATGTCACTTAAAAAATTTTCTTTACTAATTCCGAAGCTTGGATCAATCGTCCCGACAGAATAAGATATTGTTCTCGTGCAAGGAAAATATTGATCTTGCAACATAAAATAACCCTTTTCAATTGAGCCTCTAAAAACAAAAACAGCCACGCCCAGGATTATTAAGGCAACAATATTTTTTAAAATATTTTTCATCAGTGTTAAATTAACCCTAACTTTTTGGCTATTGTCGTTTTATTAAATCCTACTATCCAATCCCCGTCTATCACAATCACCGGCACACCCATCTGGTTGGTCAAATTTACCATTTCTTTCCTTTTTGCTAAATCACTGGCTACATCGTATTCAGTGTAAGCTATTCCATTTTCACCAAAAAAATCCTTAGCCATGTGGCAATAGTGACAAGTCGGGGTTGAATATATTTCTACTTTTTTTTGCATACAATTATTGTATCATACTTGCTTTGAAATCAAAATGAAGATATATTTTATACAATGCGGGATTGGTTTAGTGGTAGAATGAGTCCTTCCCAAGGATTAGACACGAGTTCGATTCTCGTATCCCGCACAAAAAATATTTTTATTTTATCTCTCCAAGCGCAAGAATTGTTTTGATGACTGTGTCGGGGTTGAGCGACATGCTTTCGATCCCTTCATCCATCAAGAATTTCGCGAAGTCCGGATAATCGGACGGCGCTTGACCGCAGATACCGATGTACTTCCCTTTTGCTTTACATTTGTGAATAATTTCCGCAATTAATTTTTTCACTGAAGGATCGTTTGCATCAGCAATGTGGGTGACAATGCCGGAATCGCGATCAATGCCGAGCGTAAGTTGAGTGAGATCGTTAGAACCGATAGACATTCCATCAAAAATTTCCAGAAATTCATCAGCGAGTAAAATATTCGAAGGGATTTCGCACATCACATAAACTTTCAAGGTACTGTCTTTCGCGCGATCCAAACCAAATTCTTTCATAGTATCTATCACTTGGCGCGCTTCTTCCGGAGTTCGGCAAAATGGGATCATTGGAATCACATTCGTAAGGCCCATTTCTTCCCGCACTCTTTTCATTGCTTTCACTTCCAAACCAAAGGCTTCTTTGAATTTCGGATCATAATAGCGGGATGCTCCACGCCAGCCGAGCATTGGATTTTCTTCCTTTGGCTCATAGGCCACTCCGCCAAGCAAAGTGCAATATTCATTCGTCTTGAAATCGGAAAAACGAATAATCACATCATGGGGATAAAGGGTTGCGCCGATTTTCGCAATCCCGAGCGCCAATTGGTCTACGTAATAGTCCGGTTTATTTTCATAACCGTAAGTTGCCTCTTCGATTTTCTCCACCAATTTTTTCGTCTCAGGATTTTTATCTTCTTTTAACTTTTTGAAATCAATCAAGGCATTCGGATGAATTTTGATATGCGAGGCAATAATGAATTCAAGTCTGCCAAGTCCGACTCCTTGCACCGGCAAAGCGTGATTCTGGAATGCTTCATCCGGAGAACCAATGTTGACCATTATTTTCACAGGAAGTTCCGGTAATTTGTCCAAATGATGCTCTAATACTTCAAAGGGTAAGATTCCGCTGTAAACATTTCCAACTTCACCCGAAGCGCAATCCACCGTCACTTCTTGTCCATTTTTAAGGATAGTAGTGGCATTACCGGAACCGACGATACATGGAATACCCAATTCTCGTGATACGATCGCCGCATGGGAAGTTCTTCCACCCTTATCGGTGATAATAGCGCTTGCAATTTTCATAATCGGCTCCCAGTCCGGATCGGTAATTTCTGTCACTAAAACTTCTCCTTTTTCAAACTGAGAAATTTCTTTGGCATTTTTTAGCACTCTTACACGTCCTGCTCCAATTTTTCCGCCAACTGCTATCCCAGTAGTGAGCACCTCAGATTTTTTGCCCAATTTGTATTCTTTCAAAACATTTTTATCTTTTCCTGATTGTACTGTCTCGGGACGAGCCTGCACAATAAATAATTCTTGTGTTTTCCCGTCCTTGGCCCATTCGATATCCATCGGCTGATAATGCCCAACTTTTTTAGAAAAATATTTTTCAATTTCCAAACACCATTTGGCAAGCTTTATGACTTCTTCTTCAGTCAAGCAATATTTTTCTCGGTCTGCCTTCGGCACATCTACTTGCTTTGTGCCTTCTGTGTTTTTATAAACAAGCTTGATATTTTTCTTGCCGAGTTTTTTGGAAATAATAGATTTGTGGCCATTTTCCAGGGTCGGCTTAAAGATTACGAATTCATCCGGAATCACGATTCCTTGCACAATAAATTCTCCAAGTCCATAAATACCGTTTATTTCAATTACTTTATCAAAACCGGTTTCCGTGTCGATGGTAAAAGCTACTCCGGAAACAGCTTCATCCGAATGCACCATGAGCTGAATCCCCACTGAGAGTGCCGCATCAAAATGAGAGAAGCCTTTGTCTACCCGATATGAAATTGCCCGATCGGTAAAGAGCGAAGCGATACATTTTCGGGAAGAAAGCAAAACGTCTTTGACCCCCCGCACATTTAAATATGTTTCTTGTTGTCCGGCAAAAGAAGCTCCCGGTAAATCTTCAGCAGTCGCGCTGGAGCGCACCGCCACGTCAATATCTTTGCCATACTTTTCTTCGAATTTAGCATAGGATTCCACAATGGCATCATGTAAAAGAGGAGGAAATTCTTTTTTCAAAATCGCTTTACGGACTTTTTCTCCGCGTTTTTGCAAATTCTTAATACTTTTTGTGTCGAGGTCGGCAAGAATTTCCTGTATCTCTTTGTCGAGACCTGTCTTTTCGAAAAAATATCGGTAGGCATCGGCCGTCAAGGCAAAACCATTTGGAATATTTACTCCGAGTGGCACCAAATTTGAGTACATTTCTCCCAAGGCGGCGTTTTTACCACCCACAATCGGCACATCAGCAATTCCGACCTCGCTATACCACTTTACAAAATTTTCACTTTTTTCTTCTACCATAATTTAAAATTTATATATTAAATAATAATAAACGTCTTTGGCATCTACCCGTATTATAGCATATTTTTTTATTTACATTTTCGAAATTTCTATCAACCTCTGATATTTTACCATCCGTTCGGGCTTAATCGGAGAGCCGGATTTCAGGCCATAACAGCCAAAAGCAAAAGCCAGGTCGGCAATAAAATCATCATCCGTCTCTCCACTTCGATGGCTGACAATGAGTTCAATATTGTTTTCTCGAGCCAAGCGCATGGTCTCAAGGGTTTCGGACAAAGTACCTATTTGATTAGGTTTGATAATCATTCCGTTCACGCTTTTTTTATCTATTGCCTCTTGTAAAAGAATTTTGTTGGTTACTGTAAGATCGTCACCAACAACTAAAATTTGGCCTGCCCTGCCGAAGCTCGCAGAGCGAAGGAGGGCAAAGCTTTCAAAATCTATTTCATCAAACGGATCTTCGATAGAAATCAAATCGAATTCTTTGATTAAAGAATCATAAACAGCCGCCAATTCTTCTTTAGTAATATTTTTACCATCAACCTTATACAAACCTTCCTTATAAAAAGATGAAGCAGCCACATCCAGGGCCAGACGCACTTTATTTTCTAAATTATTTTCTTTTATCGCTTTACTTAAATATTCCAAAGGCTTTCGAATATCGCTTATTTTTGGATCAAGCCCCCCTTCGTCACCTGAAACTGCTGAAGCATCACCTAATTCTTTTTTAATTATTTCGGTAAGAGTTTTCAATATTCTAATTCCAATATTAACTGCCTCTTTTGCGTCTATTGTATCGGGAACAACATGATACTCTTGAAATGATAATTCGTTTCTGGCATGTTTCCCTCCTTCCACTAAATTTAAATAAAGATATGGCACAGATCTGGAAGGTTTTATTTCGGCCAGTGTTCGCAAATGTTCAAATACTTCTACCCCGGATGCTTTCGCCGCCACTTTCGCGCAAGCGATAGAAACACCGATCATACTATTTCCGCCTAAATTATCTTTATTTTTTGTGCCGTCCAGTTCTATCATTATCCTGTCTATTTCTTTTTGATTTAAAACATCTGCATCTATCAAAGCCGGAGCAATAATATTATTTACTTTTTCGATTGCAACATTCACTCCCTTTCCGTCAGTATCTCGCAATTCATGCGCTTCATTCACCCCGGTGCTGGCTCCAGACGGCACCGAGAAACTATCTGCTAAACCACCGACAAAAACCGTCACTTTCAAGGTCGGATTCCCGCGTGAATCCTTAATCTCTTCCGCCAAAATTTTTGTTATTTTATTTTCCATAATTTAGTACGGGGCAAGTTTTCTTATAGATATTGTTTTATTTTTTGAGCTGATTCTTGAAATTTTATTTTTTCTTCATTTGCCAATTCAAGTGGCCATGGTTTTACAATCCCACTTGCCCCTACTACTGCCGTAGCTCCAAGACAAACATCGCTTACCCCATTCCAATTTTCTAAACGACTGGAGACCGGCAAAATTTTATTCTGGTCTAGAATAAGGGCTTCTACAATATCGGCAACAACCATCGCAATTCCGTAATAAGTTGCACCCTTGTCTTTAATTATTTCATAAACTTCATTTTTTACCTCTTCAGTAATTTTATTCATTTCATCTTCCTTCAATATTTCCTTGATTGGTTTACCTGCGACAACAACCGTACTCCAAGCGACAAATTCACTATCTCCGTGTTCACCCAAAACAAACCCATCTACTTGTTTACTGTCAATATTAAAACGTTTAGCCAAATTCGCACGAAGTCTGGCAGAGTCTAGCCCTGTGCCTGTGCCAAATACTTGGTTTTTTGGAAGTCCTGAAATTTCTTGCACTAAATAAGTAATAATATCCACCGGATTACTTACCACCACAATTATCGCTGATGGTTTTAACTCTCCGATTTCTTTAAAAATGGAAGTAGTGATGGCTTTGTTTTTTGTTACCAAATCCAATCTTGTTTCTCCAGGTTTCTGTGCCACCCCGGCGGTCAAAATTATAATATCGGCATCTTTCACATCTTTGTAATCTCCAGCTTGGACCCCGGCAGTCTCCGAGAAAGACATCGCATCGGACATATCCAAGGCTTCACCTTGTTCTTTCTCTTTATTAACATCAACCAAGATTATCTCCGCTACTAAATTTTTAATCATCAGAGAATAGGCAGTAGTAGAACCGACTGCCCCCGCTCCGATAACCGCTATTTTTTGTTTTAATTTTTCGTTAGTCATCTTTTTATTATACCATTATTTTATATCAATAAAAACGAGTTTATGCGGATGACGATGCCCGTTTACAATTCTGACTTTTTCTTTTGGGACCTTAAAATATAAGGCGATAATTTCAATGATTTTTTTATTAGCCAGATTTTTTTCCGCCTTTTCTTTAACCGAAATCAAAAAATGGTCTTTTGATTTCAAAATG
>CAITSL010000031.1 GCA_903895055.1 uncultured bacterium | reverse complement strand
TTTTTTGGTGACTTGTTTTGGTTTAAATGTGATTGTTGACATAATTTTTTTATTTATTAATAATAATTTTTGTTTATATCTATCCATTATACATAATGCTTGCCTGATGTCAAATAAATATGCAAGGTAAACTAAGTATTATTCTCTATTCGACTCATTCTCACCCGATCAAGCTCGGTTAAATACTTTTTTCGAAGCCGAACACTCTTGGGAGTAATTTCTAAGTATTCATCATGATTCATTACTTCTAATCCCCGTTCAATATTTAGGGTAAATGCTGGATATAAGACAGTCGCTTCGTCGGTTCCTGAGGCACGCATATTGGTAAGCTGTTTTCCTTTGGTCGGATTGACTGACATTTCCGTCCCCTTTAAGACATTACCTATAACTTGCCCCTCATATACTTCTGTCCCATGCCCTATATATAGTATACCACGTTCTTGTAGATTTGCAAGAGCAAAGGCCACCGCTTTCCCTGAGACCATGGAAGTCATTGATCCGTATTCTTTTTTCTTTATTTCACCAGCATGCTCTTTAAAGCCCAGAACTCGAGAAGACATTATTCCCTCGCCCTTAGTATCCACAATAAATTCTCCTCGATACCCAAGAATCCCTCTAGTCGGCACCTCAAAAACGATTCTTGAAATTCCTTCTTTTTCACTCATGTCTTTCATTATTCCTCTTCGCTTTCCGATTTTCTCTATAACAGTACCGGATGAAACATTCGGAACATCAATGATCAATTCTTCATATGGCTCCATTTTTTGACCATTCTCTTCTTTGATAATTACTTCCGGTTGGGAAACTTGCATTTCAAATCCTTCTCGGCGCATATTTTCCAGTAGTATCGCAATATGCAATTCTCCTCGGCCATAAACTTTAAAAAAACTGGGACCCAATTTTCCTTCCCCTTCAGCCGGAGAAAAGTCTACTTTGAGCCCCACATTCATTTCCAATTCTTTTTCCAATCTTTCTTTGATTTGTCTTGAAGTAACAAATTTTCCTTCACGACCCGCAAAAGGAGAATCGTTCACTAAAAAATTGAGTGATATCGTCGGCTCATCGATCGCGATATGAGGTAAGGGCTCTACAGACTCATCCTGGCAAATAGTCTCCCCAATATAAATATCGGGAATACCAGCCAAAAGAACAATGTCGCCGGAAGTGGCTTTCTCCACCTCTTTCCGATTGATTCCTTCAAAACTAAAAAGTTTGGTGATTTTGCCGGATCGGGTATTTTCTTCCGCCTCGGCGGACAGGCCTTTGATAAAAATTTTACTGCCAGAGATCATTTCTCCGGAATAAATTCTAGCTACCGCCAATCTCCCTAGAAAATTGTCATAACCTAAATTGAAAACCTGTGCGGACATTTTGTCTTTCTCCCGACCGGAAGCTGAGGGAACTTTTTCCAAAATCATATCAAGGAGTGGGTTCAAATTATCTGATTGATCACTCAAATTTCTCTTAGCAATGCCTTCGCGTCCGATAGCGTAAACCGTTTCAAAATTAGCTTGCTCTTCAGTCGCACCTAGTTCAAAAAATAAATCCAAAACTTCTTCGTGCGTCCGGTGCGGATCGGCTGCTTTTTTGTCTATTTTATTGATGACCACAATCGGTTTTAAACCCAATTCCAAGGACTTTTTGAGCACAAAGCGAGTTTGAGGCATAGGACCCTCTACCGCGTCCACCAAGAGAAGCACCGAGTCAATAGCTCGTAACACTCGTTCCACCTCAGAACCAAAGTCTGCGTGCCCCGGAGTATCCACAATATTTATCTTGGTTGCGGGACGTCCTGAGTCTTTCGAAGGATAATAGATAGAAGTATTTTTGGAGTAAATGGTAATGCCTCGCTCTTTTTCCAAATCATTGGAATCCATAGATGCTCCTTCCGCTAATCCGCCATTTTGCTTCATCAAAGAATCGGTGAGTTTTGTCTTGCCGTGGTCCACATGCGCGATAATTGCAATGTTTCTGATTTCCATAATGTTTAACTTAATCAAAAAAAGCCTGCGGGCTTGTTTTAGTTTTTTTACTTTAACATATTTCTCAAAAAATAACAAGAAAAAAATTTAAATCCACTCGTATTTTTTGATAAACCAGGTTTTAAGAAGCTGAGTGATGATGAAGTAAAACAAGAGTCCAACGAAGAGGAGGACAAAGTATAGCGGTGGCAACGGCAAGAATTGAAAAGCTTTAGCAAATGGCGAGAACGGCAAGAAGATTCCGACTGCGATCACACAGAGAGTGGAAATTATTAAAGGCTTCGAGGCCCAACTTTGGAAAAATGGAATCTTCGCGGTTCGAATAATATGCACGATCAGAGTCTGAGTAAGCAAGGATTCCACAAACCAGCCGGTATGAAAGAGCGCCGGATTATTCCAAGCATGAAAGACAAAAATCATCACAGCGAAAGTCGCATAGTCAAACAAGGAACTGATCGGACCGAAAAATAAAATAAACTTTTTGATGTTTTTAAAATTCCATTTTTTTGGTTTCAGTAGTCGCTCTTCGTCCACATTGTCGGAGGGAATCGTCATTTGAGAAAAATCATACAGCATATTGTTCGCCAAGATTTGAATAGGCAACATCGGTAAAAAGGGCAAGAAAATACTCCCACCCACCACGGAAAACATATTGCCGAAATTAGAACTCGCTGCCATTTTGATGTACTTGATAATGTTGTCGAAAATTCTTCTCCCTTCTTTGATCCCATCTTTCAACACCATTAAACTTTTTTCGAGCAAAATGAGATCGGAAGATTCTTTAGCAATATCCGCCGCCGTATCCACCGAGATGCCGACGTCCGCCGCAATCAGAGAAAGAGAGTCATTAATGCCATCACCCAAAAATCCGACAATGTGACCTCCTTTCCTCAAACTTTTTATTATTTTCTCTTTATCATAAGGAGAAAGTTTGGCAAAAACAGAAATATTTTTTATTTTTTCCGAAAGTTCCTCCTCGCTCATTTTTTCGATATCTTTCCCCAGAAGTATCTCATTAAATTGAAGTCCTACGTCCTTGCAGATTTTTTCGGTGACAAATTCATTGTCTCCCGTCAAGATTTTCACTGTTACCCCCAATTCTTCCAAATCTTTGATGGTTTCGGCCACAGTTTTTTTCGGAGGGTCAAAAAAGGCCAAAAAACCCACTAAAACAAGCTCTTTTTCGTCCTCATTGGCAAAAACTTTTTGATTTGGGTCAATCTCCTTATAGGCGACAGCAATCACTCGAAACCCTTCTTTATTCAACTCTTCTTCCAGAGATAATTTTCTGTCCTCACTGAAGTCTTTCATTGAGACAGTCTTGCCGTCTATAAGGACATTCGTGCATTTGGCTACCACTTCTTCCACTGCGCCTTTCGAAACAAGCAGATGCCTGCTTTTCTCGTCTGAAACAATCACCGACATGCATCTGCGTTCGAAATCAAACGGTAATTCGTCGATTTTCTTAAAATCCTTAATGGAAAGTTTTTCTTTTGCTTCCTCGTGCGTTAGAATCGCTTTATCCATGATATCGTTCATTCCAGTCTGGAAAAAACTGTTAAGATATGCGTAATGAATCGAAGCCTCGTTTACTTTGCCGTTTATGTCTAAATATTTTTCGAGCACGATTCTGCCTTCGGTAAGAGTACCGGTTTTATCGGTACATAAAATATCCATTACTCCCAAATTTTCGATCGCATCTAAATGTTTTACAATTACTTTATTCTTGGACAAGATAAGGGCTCCTTTTGATAAATTCACCGCCACAATAGTCGGAATCATTTCCGGCGCCACGCCTACGGCAACTGCGACTGCAAATAAAAAAGCTTCAAACCAATTTCCCTTAAAAATTCCGTTCAGGAGAAAAACCGCCGGCACCATCACCGCAATAAACTTGAGCATGAGCATAACAAACTTTTTCAATTCTTTATTGAAATCGGAAACATGCTCGCCACTTTCCATATCATAAGCAATACTGCCTAAGTAAGTATTCTTCCCGGTATTGATAACCACGGCCGTCGCTACTCCGGATTCCACACTCGTGCCAAAGAAACATAAATTGCATAAATCTATCAAATTTTTATTTTCAAAATCTTTTTCCAGTACATGTTTTTCAACCGGCATTGATTCGCCGGTCAACATCGCTTGATTAATGAATAGATCTTTGGAAGAAATCAAGCGGATGTCGCCCGGAATAATTGTCCCGGAATAAAGTTCCACGATATCTCCGGGAACTACTTCCCTAGATAGAATTTCAACTTTTTCACCTGCTCGAATGACCACCGTTTTGGTATGAATAATCGCTTTTAATTTATCCGCAGCGATGGATGCTTTTGTTTCCTGATAAAAATTCAACATTATAGAAAGTAGCACCATTAAAATAATTATTGAAAAAGCAGTCACATCACCGGTCAAAAGAGACACCACCGCCAGAGCGGAAAGCAATAAATTAAGCGGATCTTTCATTATTTTTAACAGTTTTAAAAAATGGTTGGTCTTTTTTTCATCCGCAATAATGTTGTAGCCAAAAGTTTTTATGCGGTTTTTTGCTTCTTCCGGAAAGAGACCTGTTTCTTTTGAATTCAATTCTTTTAGAGAAAAAGCTGGTTCATTCTTTGAAAATTTGGAGAGCTTCAAAAAGAGCTCTTTTTTGATAGAGTTTAGTTTTTCTTCATCTTTCTCCTTTCCCCTAAAAGTATATCTCAGAAGGTTCATCTCTTTAATTAAACCTATTTGTGTTTGCTATGGGTTGCTTTCTTCGCAAGCATGAGTCTTTTGACGGTCAGTCGTTTCTTGGTTTTATGAGAATGTCTTGACTTCTTTCTTGGACTAAGTGTGGTTCCTCTTTTTGCCATAAAAATTTTTTAATTTCAGCCTTAGGCTGATCCGCCTTGGGCGGAAATAATTTTTTAATAATGATTCCATTATACTGTATATCGATTAATAAAAAAAGCCCCCAAGGGGGCTTTTTTTATTTTGCGATTAAGCCTTAGATACTTGCGTAGCTGCTGGTCCTTTTTCACTTTGAGTGACTTCAAAAGAGACGGTGTCGCCTTCTTTCAATTCATCAAAAGTAACACCAACTAACTCTTTGGAATGAAAGAAAAGGTCCTTCGCTTCGCCTTCGCGAGCGATGAATCCAAATCCTTTATCCTTTATGAGAGTTTTGATTGTTCCTGTCATCATATGATTGTTTGTTCTTTACGATTGTAATTTTTTTACTCGAAACTTCGACGATGTTCGTGTGCCTAAACACGGGTATAGTATAACACACTCTGTCAACTATGCCTATTTAATTCCAAAAAACTCATTGTGCCAAATAGCAAGCAGGAGGAGCGCGTAGATCTTTCGGGCATTTATTTTTATCGGCTTTTCTGGGTCAAAGATAGTCTGTTTTAAATAATCGAGATTAAAATTCTCTTTCAGATAACTATTTTCAAAAATTATTTTTTGAATTTCGGAAAAATGGTCTTTGATCATCCACTCAACCGGCGTCGGGAAACCAAGTTTCTTTCTGGTCCGAGTCATCTCCGGAATAATATCTCGCATCGCTTCCCGCAGGAGATATTTTGTCTCGCCCTTGTGCCATTTCAAATCATCTTTCAACTTGGAAGCAAAATTCGACACTTCGATATCCAAAAACGGCACCCGAAGCTCCAAAGAATTCGCCATAGTCATCTTGTCAGCTTTCGCCAAAATATCCCCCACCAGCCAAGTATTGATGTCGATGTATTGCATTTTATCGGAGGCGGAAAAATTTTTCACTTTACCATAATAATCATCAAAATTTATTTTTCTCATTTCTTTGCCTTGCCAAATTTGAGATACTTCTTTTTGTTTGAAGATGGAAGCGTTGCCGATATACCAATCTTCGGTTGCAAGCAGTGACCTCTTTAAGTAATTTACCCCGCGCAGACTGGGAGAAACAATATTCAAAATAAAAAGTATCGCTTTCCGCAGATACACCGGAATGACTTGCAATTTTTTTCGGTTAAACGGCTCCAAATATATATTGTAGCCTCCAAAAAGCTCGTCTGCGCCTTCGCCCGAAAGCACAACTTTAACTTTTTTTCTGGCTTCCCGAGCCAGGAAGAAAATATTCACCGCAGAAGGGTCGGCTACCGGTTCGTCGAAATACCAGACAATTTTAGGCAGAATTTTAAAATATTCTTTCCAATCCAAAAGAATTTCCTGATGATCAGATTTAATGTGTTCAGATATTTGTCTCGCTTCGTCCCATTCATTCGCCTC
This sequence comes from uncultured bacterium, assembly GCA_903895055.1. Lineage (GTDB taxonomy): Bacteria > Patescibacteriota > Minisyncoccia > Phycocordibacterales > UBA9973 > UBA9973. The sequence continues at coordinate 3,446 of CAITSL010000031.1, read as the reverse complement.
TTTGAAACCGATGGTAAAAGTGGATAATTTTTCTCCGGACTTTTTCTTTACCTCGGAAGCAAATGCGGTAATGATTCCGCTATCGATTCCCCCGGAGAGAAAAGTTCCGACAGGTACATCGGCAATCATATGCGCGGAAACCGAATCCACTAAAATATTTTCGAGAGTCTTTTTCGCTTTCTCAATTTCCATCTCTTCCGAAGCAAATTTGAATTCCCAATATTTTTTTTCTTCAAAAACTCCCGCGTTGAGATCTATTTTCAAAAAGTGGCCGGGACTAAGTTTGAAAATGTTTTTGAAAAAAGTTTCCGGTAGTGGATTATATTGAAAAAATAAATATTCATATACTGCCTCGTCATTGATTTCTTTTTGATACTGTGGGTGTAGAAGCAAGCTTTTGATTTCCGAGCCAAAAGCCAGGATGCCGCCGTTCTGTTCGAGATAATAAAGTGGTTTGATGCCAAAGTAATCACGCGCCACAAAAAGCGAATTTTCTTTTCGGTCAAAAATTGCAAAGGCAAACATGCCCCGCAATTTGCCCAACATAAGCTCTTTTTCTTTAGCATATAGGTTTAAAATGACTTCCGTGTCCGTGTCCGTTTGAAAACCAAAACCATCAGCTTCCAATTCTTTTCTTAGCGCCTGATAATTATAAATTTCACCGTTAAAGACTATCGTATAATTGTCGTCGGTGGAAGTGATGGGTTGTTTCCCATTTTTTAAATCTATAATGGAAAGACGGCGCATGGCCAAAGCCACATTTTCCGAGTAAAAAAATCCTTCATCGTCCGGCCCACGATGAGTGATTAGATTATTCATTTTAACGAGAATCTCTTCCCGATTATTCAGATTTCCGACTATACCAACTATTCCGCACATAATAATATTATTTTAAAATAAATAAATGAAGACTGAATAAACTATTGTACGACCACCGCTTGATTGGTCAGATTGCCGAACTCATTCATATGAGTCATGAGCCGTTCGGCACTCCAATATTCTTCTTTCTCCCCTGTTAATGGATCATCCAGCAAAAAACCGACCGGCTTGGAAGGATCGCCGAATACTCCGACCACTACTCGGGCATGCTCTCCCCGGTAAGCAATTATTTTTTTACCCTCCGGAGTATTCCAAGTATATTTTACAAAAGGCGGAACGTCATAAAATCCCCAGACTATCACCGGATAGCCGGCATAAATTTGTTGCGCCAGAAATTGAGCAGTCACCCCGACATAACTCTCCGCATCATGTCCATAAGTTTTTGCAGCATTGGCTATGGCCGGGGCAAAAGCCCCATAGCCACTTTTGCTCGGATCATCAATAAAACCTACAAACATTTTATTCGGATCATCCCAAATATTATTTTTGATATCCCAAGGACGCGGATTATACCCGACTCTTTCCGCTATGGTCAGATCATCCGTTTCTATCTTATAATATGCGAGCACCATTCGAAGTGATGCTTCCTCACAACTCCGAATATATTCTTGTTTGAAAAATGGCACGGGGAGATGAGCAAATGGTAAGTCCGCAACATTTTTCGGCAAATCCTCTTTTGCCAAGGTCGCTAAAAATCTTTTATCCTGCGCAGATAAAACAGGTGGCGGATTATTTCTTGGGTTGTTCGGAATAATAGTCTTCGCTGGATTCTCTTTTGGAATAATAATGTTTTTGGGAATCAGAGCATTTTTGGGAGTTTCAGTCACCACTAATTTGGTTCCATTATTATTTTTATCTTTTAAGCTTGGCATAAAAAGCAAAGTGGCCCAGAGCGCCAGAACCAAAACTATTACCAAAATAATCTTTTTTTTCACTTCGGTATTATAGCATTTTTCTACGCAAAGCCGGGGAAAAAGTCGGTTTTGATGTGGTTGCTATTAAGGCCTAAATCTTTGACTGTACGCGCCATACCCGAAACCATTGAAGGTGGCCCAGAAATATAAAAAGTCCTTTCCCTAAAATCTTTTATTTCTTCTTGAATCAGTTTTCCATCGACATAACCAATGCGCCCCATCCAGGGTATCGTTTTATCTTTCAAATTACTGATAATATAAATAACTTTCAAACCGAAAGCTTGCGCCGCTAGATTGAAAACATTTTTATATACAATATCGGCTTCTGTTTTGTTGGCATAAATCAAAACAATATCTCTTTTTTGTTTGGTATCAATTAAATATTTAATCATGCTTCGAAAAGGCGTGACACCAATCCCGCCGGCAATAAAAACCAATTTCTTTTTCTGATTGTGGGGCAAAACAAAATCTCCGGAGAGTTGCGAAGCGATCAAGGTGTCGCCATCATTCAGGTATGCCAAGGCCTTTTTGAAACTGCTCGGTTTCGGATAAAATTTAACCCCGAGCATTAATTCTTTTTCGGTAGGAGAAGAAGCAATCGTGAAATAACGTCGATTGCCCCGACTATCCACTTTTTTATGCCCCAAGGTCCACTCTAAATATTGCCCTGGTTTGAAATGAATTGGCATATCCGGCTGAAAAACAAATTCGGCTGTGTCGGAAGTGATTTGCACCGCTCTTTTTAATTTCAAGGTTAATCTTTTCTTTGGACCAACGAGATATGAAAAAATATTTCCGAATAAGAGTGCCAACTCTGGGGTAAGATATAATGTTCCAAAGTGTACTTGCGGAGCAAATAAAAATCCGACTAAGATTCCATATAAAATCCGCAAAAATCGCGATGGGGGCGTGGTAAGAGGTTCGGTAATCATAATAAAGGTAAAGAATAAAAGCGGCGAATAGAAGAGCGCCCTGCCGAAAGTGTTAAATATATTTCCGCCACCCAAAAAACTAAAAGTCAAAATAGTAACGAGAGCAACGAGAAAAAAACTTAAGGTGAGATCTGCCCTTTTAATTTTTCTGACAATCAAGAGTCCACCGGCTAAAACAAATGGCGCGAGAGCCAGCGTCCCCACCCACCAACTGGCACTTTGATTCAGGGAAAAAGCAGTGATAGCGACAGCTACTGCCACTGGATTGAAAATATGTTTATGCTTCCAGGTAAAAATATATTTTGAAGCCATGGCCAAAATCCCCGCCCAGCCCAAAAAGATATATCCGACAGGAGTTAGAGTCGGAGTAATAATCAGCGCCAAAATAAAAACAGAAATATAGATTGATTCAATATTAGCTGGAACTTTAAAAATATAAGCAAAAATATTGTTGGTGGCCCAGGCTGTAAAAAGTAGTATTGCCAAAGAAATTAGCATTGAAACCGGTGGATAAGGCAAAACCCCCAAGAAACAAAAGATTAAAGCTATCCCCCACAGAGCCATCAAGTAATACAGCACTACCCGATACATCGTCGTCTTATTTAAAAATTTATCAATTATTTTTAACATATTATTTTAGATATTTTCCAAACCCGCCCGTAAAAGTTGCTATTCCATCGTGACCAATCATATATCCTTCGAAGAGGGGCTTTTTTTCAAT